>CAYQTZ010000604.1:0-1500 GCA_964420565.1 uncultured Hyphomicrobiales bacterium | reverse complement strand
ATCCTGTCTAATTCCCAGACGTATTCATATTTGCCCTCTGATCCCTGATTAACTGATATATGGGTTCTGCCTTCGCCCTCGTCATATCCACCATGAACAGAGACCTGAAGCAAATCCATATCGCCGTCATTATCGAAGTCGGCGGGATTGGCTTCCCACTGGCAAAGTGCCTGCTTGTGGTCTCCACCCATTTTCTGAGCAGAATATTTTGCTGAAAAAGTAGCATCGCGGAATGTTCCGTCCTTCATGTTCTCGAACAAACTTCCGCCACTGCGGCAATATGGCGAGGTGATAATATCCTGCCAGCCGTCATTATTCCAATCTGTAACGTTCACACCATACATCGGCTGGACAATATTATCTATTGCTGGATCGAGAACTAATTCGAAAGTGCCGTCGCCATTGCCCTTAAAGAGCAGATCGGGCAGCTTGTATTCTCCCTGACCCTCAAGATTTGATTTATAATCCGAGAACCACTGTGAGAAATACATATCAATATTCCCGTCGTAATCATAATCGAGGAAAGCGATACCAGTAGTATTCGTAAGCCCAACAGCCATCATTTCGGGCATATATACATCAGTAATGCCAGAATTTTCTACCAGAGTAAAATACCCATTCCCATCATTAAGCAACACTTCAGAGCGGTCGCCTGGATCTTTCTCAGGAATGTTGTAATATTCCCAGCGATGGTAGTATATACTGGTAACAAGGTCTAAATCGCCATCATTATCTACGTCGGCGAATGCGGCACAATCAACTATTCGCCCATATTCTTCGCTGTTTCTGTTAGAATTAATATTTGAGCTTTCAGTTACATCTACGTATATTCTTTTATAAGGGCTATCTTGGTCAGGATTTGGAACATTTAGATATAGAAAATATCTGTTCTTTTGTATATTACCTGTCCCGAACAATAGATCGGGGTAATTGTCGCCATTTATGTCAGCGTGGACTATTCTTGCTCCATGAGCATTTTCCAGACCTATTAGGTCAGTAACATCTTCGAGCCAGGTATTGTCCTGAGATACCAAATATTGAGCAGAACAAAAAAAGAATGCAAAAAATAAATAATTCTTTATTATTTCTCTGAGATTGATTGACTTATAAACCATAACGCTATATCCAAAAAATTAGTAAAACCACTGAATTATTCAATCAATAATATACATAATTTTTCCGCTTTAAAAAAATCTGAATTGCGGTACATAAAAAAAGCCGGCTCAAGGAATTCCCCCAAGCCGGCTTAAATATTTTATTGCTTTTCCTCCTATAATTAAATGGGGGAAAGTAATTGTTTTATTTCAAAATTACCATTCTCTTTGTTGCTGTATAGCCATTGCTTATTAAGCTATAGAAGTAAATTCCACTGCCAAGATCATATTCGTTGACGTTGAATTCTACTGTATGCTCGCCGGCTTGTACTGTGCCGTTAATAAGCTCTGCTACTTCTCTGCCGTAAATGTCCGTGATAACCATGCGAACATTGTCGGTTGTGCC
>CAYQTZ010000603.1:0-1500 GCA_964420565.1 uncultured Hyphomicrobiales bacterium | reverse complement strand
AGGGGGATCAATTCTTGAGTTTTCAGGGGCTATCACACAGTCTCTTATAAATAAGAGAGGGAGTATCCCATTGATATATAATGCTTTATCCTCCCTCTCTTTTAAGAGGGGGATTGAGGGGGTGTTTACTGATTATATCGGATATATTTTTTCACAAACACCCCTCGCTCCCCTCTTACCAAGCGGGGAAGTAAGATAAAATCTCCCTTTTTTATCGAAGATCCCGACTTGTCGGGAAAAGGGAGACATAAGGGGGATTTTCTTTGGTTTTTGCAATGATCTTTATGTGGATCATTTCATCTAAGCTGAATATCGTAAAATAAAAAAACTGAGGACTAAACGAAGCCCTCAGTTTTTATTATATAAGTATTATGGAGCAATACTATTTATTGAAAATCATCTTCCCTGATTTATTCAAGCTTTCGGATTTCAAGTTATAAATATAAGTGCCTGAGGCATCATTCTCCGGTTTGAATTCATAAGTATGGTCGCCTGCTGAAAGTTTTTGATTGCAAAGAGTTTGTACTAATTTCCCGTCGCTGTTGAACACATGGAGCTGCACCTTTTCATCTTTTGGCAGATAGAATGATATTGATGTATTGTCCGTGAATGGATTAGGATGACTTCTGTTAAGATTGTCATTATTTCTATTGTTAGAATTGGAATTCATGCCTTTTCCAAAAATATCATTGTCGTTTTCAAAAGATTCTGTGCTGCCGTCCCAGAGCAGGAAGCGATAGTGATCGCCTTCCGGGCACATACCAAATCTCATCATACCTGCATTTCCCATCTGATTCATACCGCGATTTCCTCGCCCTTCGCGTCCGCTTCGATTTCCTTTTCGGTTTTCAAATTCGTCCTGATGCTCTTCTCTCCAATTATCACGTATGGTTTTAATATCTTCCTGCCATTTATCTACATAGGGCTTAGCTTTTTCAGCAAGTGCATCTAAATCTTTTTCGTATTTATCGGCAATTGGTTTAACTTGATTTCTAATCTCTTTCATTTCGTCTCTATGCTCTTGTCTTGCATTTCGCCTTTCCTGCCTATCTTTGCCTTGCCCGGAACCATCTTGCAAACGCTGTTTCATCTGGTCTCTTGACTCTAATCTGTGTTGTCGCATCTGAGCTCGCAGACTGTTAAGTTTAGTAAGATCATCGCCGTTTAGCTTAGCGTCAATCTCAGCTTTCCATTCGGATAGTTTTGGAAGAATGTTTTCTTTGGCATATTGCTTTACATCGTTTCTAAGTTCGTCGGACTGTCCTCTGTTTGGTTTTTCGAATGAATAAGCAATACTGATAACTGCTATCAATGCTACTGCTATAATCCCTGCGAAATATTTTTTTGTGATCTTCATCGTATCCACCTTTTATATTAATATGAAAAAACCATTTTGTCATTTTTCTAATTGTTTCTGGAATCTAAATTTTCCATTTGCTTATTAGACAAACGTAATACAAAAAGGTTTAATCAAATCCATAAAAAAAGTGCATTCATAGC
>CAYQTZ010000602.1:0-1508 GCA_964420565.1 uncultured Hyphomicrobiales bacterium | reverse complement strand
TGGATTCTGTCAATCCTAATCGCAAATAGAAATACTCATGTACCCGGCAGAATTTTTCAATTGGATCAACAGTAGCTCCGTTTGTTTTCGAGATATAATTTCCCGGAGCTGATGTTGAATTTAGATCATCATAATAGCATAGTTTGAAATTATGAGATTTGAAAGTTCGTTTAATTCTTCTTTTAGCGGCTTCACCAAAAAAAGCATAATTTACATTCATATTCTTATCATAACGATCATATCCTTTATCATAATCGGAAGCACCGGGAACATTGTTAAAACATATATTTAACGAATAGTCATTAGCCGATTCCGTCGCAGCGTTAATACTCTCCGTATTATTAATATCGTCGCCAGCCGTCTCAACCATGTCAACACTTGATTTAGATAATATCTTTGCACGTGGTGTTATCGTTACATCATGTAAGAGATAATCTGAAATATCTTTCTTTTCAGCACTGCTATTATGATCTATTAAGCGATACCAATATAGCGTATCTGTTCCCGGTAAAAACCACGCATGGACTAACATATATTCAAAGTATGCCTTATGGAAATCATAAAGCGTCGGAAATTTCTCGCTAAAAATCTTTAACATTCCACCAGTTGTAACCTTTGTATCTGTCCATGTGTCTCCGTCTGCGATATGTCCCGGAAAATAAATATCGGTATCTGCGAGAAAAGTGCCTTGCGTGCCGTCGCCTTCATAATTTTGCCTGAAATATGTTGGTGTTGGAAATTGCAAAGTCATTGATTTGCTTGAATCTCTAAGCAAAATCCTATATACCTGACTGGCAAGCTCTTCGGTATGATCCCAAAAGTCATCTAATTTATAGAACCAGATATAAGCGTCCCAATTATTTTTTATTTCTTTGTTAGCGTTTGGAAGTGCAACTGATACAAATGGCTGGTTGTATTTCCAGAACGCATATTCAAAATAGCAACGTTCAGCTACGAAGCCAGCTGTTTTCATGTAAAGAGTATCCACCCATTCAGATTTTACTTTTTCCATGCAGGATTTATAAATATCCTGAAATTCAATCGTATAAACATAAGTCTGCGAGTCGTAGCTTTCTTCAATATTTGTCTTTTGCTCACCTACGAACATTAATCTATATCCGCCTGAAGTTTCATCATTATCGTTATAATTGATTGAAAGCCTGCAAATATTGCCAGTGAAATAATTATGCAGAATACTCTCAGTAACGCCTGCACCGGTTTGATAGTCAGGTGCCTGGAATATTGCAGATGTGTTTTGCTCTGTAAATGCCTCGTCAATCATTCTATTAAAGTCAGTATCATTTACAAGATTGGCATTGAACTCGCATTTTAACGTAGGTGCTGCTGGAAGCCCAAGATTATACGTATCATATTCATAATTATACTCCCAAGAAAGCCAGCATAATTCATTCATATCCACAGCCGACTCTGATATTAAAGCTGTATAAACATCTGAAGGATATATTTCAAGTTTTATATCCCATCCCGTCTCGTTGTCATGTCTAATA
>CAYQTZ010000601.1:0-1511 GCA_964420565.1 uncultured Hyphomicrobiales bacterium | reverse complement strand
ACCCGGTGCTTATTTTATTAATATTTCTTCAAATGGTTTTTCTAAGACATATTCATTTATAAAAATATAGGGGAGAAAAGCCATGAAATATTTTTTAGTTCTTATTATATTTTTCTTTATTTCAATTATTGTTTTTTCGCAAGATATTGAACCACAGGAGAACTTAGTATTCACATTCACAGGAACTTCATCAACATTTACTGTATCTTCAGAAGCATATAAGCATGATGGTTTTCTTCTTGGCTGGCACTGGAGATACGCTCAGAGAATGAGCAATGCTTTAGAAATGGATCAGGCACATGTAGGCCCAGAAGTTGCATGGGATGATTTAAAATCTGATGTATCACTTGTAATGATGTCAAATTGGTATGGTAATACAGATGATGTTTATGATGTCTCTGGTAATGGTCATGATCCTGTTGTAATGGAAGCTCAGGCAATACAGTATGAACCGACACTTGAGATTTACATTCCTTCAACTGCTACTGTGCCTTCCTTTACAGAGTGGGAAGATCAAAACGGAGTAAGATCAGTCTTTGGTTTTGAAGTAGTGAGAGGAGAAACATTATCTCAAGGTGATCAAAGACTTAAGCTAAAATCAGATGGTGATTATATAAGTACTGAGGTTCCGGTATTAAGCAAACCATGGAAGAATAAAGTATTGGAATACAAAGAAGGAGTAACGAATTTTTCAACTCCAATATATTATGATGTTGTGTTGGATGAATACGTCAATTTAAACCAAACTGTAATGGATGGTACTTTAATAAATCTATCAATGAATCTTCGTCGTTCAAGTACTGTTAGTAATGTTCAGGATGATACAGAAATTCTATATTTTGAAATAGAATATGGAAATGATGATTATGATGATCCTACTGGAAATATTGAATTCTCATATCTACCTTCAACCAATACTGGTGATACTTATACTATAAATGCCTCAAGCACTGTTTCTGTAGATAGAGGAATAGCACGAGTTATGCAAGAGTTCGATCCACCTGTTACCATCGGAACAATAACGAGAGCTATGTTGCCACCTGGAAATCTGGGTCAAGACAGAGATGTTACTATTTCAGCTCAATTTGAATGTGGTGAATTGTTGGATAATCCAGAATTATCTAACTTCACAAATAATCTAAACATTAAAGTTTACTATAATGGAAATGAAGATATTGAAATAGACTGGATAAGATTAGAAACACCCTGGGCACAAAGACTGCTTTTTGGAGAACAAGATTATTGGTTAAAACACGGAGTACAAAGATTGCATGATCTTTTTTTAGGTCAGAATTATAGCAACATAAATGCAGTTCCATTTAGAGTTTACACCCGTGATGAAGGCACATATTCTTACTGGGCTGCTTATCGCTACTTCAATCAGTTAGTTGGCAATATTGGTACTGCTGAGATTGAGCCGAAACTGACCCATCACTTTGATTACTACATAAATCCCGGTGAGTTCTGGAACGGGATGTGGCATGACCGAGAATGGTTCCCTGCTCCATACG
>CAYQTZ010000600.1:0-1513 GCA_964420565.1 uncultured Hyphomicrobiales bacterium | reverse complement strand
ACAGATAAATATCAGAAATATTGATAATGGGGAAAAAAATGGTTTCATTAATGCACATTCAAAAGCAGTAAGTTCCATGGATATTGACAAGCTGGGAATACTTGCTGTAAGCTGTTCTTACGACAACACTGTGAATCTATGGAATGGATTCAATTATGAATTGATTGACACATACTTTGCTGATTGCGAATATCCCGAAGCAGTTGCTATCTCGCCTGATGGCGAGTATTTTGCTGTAGCAGGCAGCAGCAAAGGGATATTGATACATAACATACAAACAGGCAACGAATACAGATTAGACGGATCTTGGGAAAAAATTCAATCTCTCGACTTTTCTCCAGACTCAAAGAAGTTAGCAGCAGCAAGCAAAGACAAAACAGTTAGAATATACAGCTTAGATACTTACAATCGATATACAAACAAAGATAATATATTATCAGATTCCACTAAAAACCCATATCTTGCCGGAGTTAAAGCAGTAAGATTTTCTAACGATGGAAAATACTTTGCTTCTGCAGGCGGCGATCACAAAGCAAAGCTCTGGGACTCAGAAAGCTGTAGATATATACGCAGCTTCATAGATTCATCCGGCTGGAAAAGCACAATAAATGCTATAGCATTTTCTCCAGATGACGATTTGCTTTACACTGCTGATGCTATTGGCATATTGAGAGTTTTTGATGTCGAAACTGGAGATATTATATCAACTTACAAGAATCTATTAGATATTAGCAACGATTTCAGCATTAACGCTATCTCCGTTTCCGAAGATAGTAATATACTAACTTTGGGGTTAAGCGACGGAAGCGTAATAGCTCTCAGCAAACCAATTTTAGCTAAAATAGAAAGCACAAAAACTAATTATCATACAGGGATAAAAATATACCCTAACCCCGCAGACAATATCATAAACGTTGATTTTGTAACTAAATCAGCAAAAGATGTGTCATTTATAATAGTAGATGAATTAGGAAAAGAAATGAACAGATATAATACAGAGCCATCAGTAAGTAAAGAATATAAAATAGACATCAGCAATATCCCTGTCGGTATATACTTTTTGAAAATAATTACATCAAAAAATTATTTTGTAGAGAAATTTATTAAATATTAGACGTTAATAAACTTTGTATTAAATGTCTTTTTTGTTAATTTTAATGTTCTATTGAAAGATAGTTTTATAATTTATAAATATTAGAGGTAGATAAAATGAAAAGGTTTTTACTCTTATTTGGAGCAATTTTTGCTTTTATTGCTTTATCGTGTTATGCACAATATGAAATCAGGAACATTCCTGTAGTACTCGACCCCGAAAAAGAAGATTATGTAAAAGATTATCTGAAATTAAAGCTAACCCCTCGTCATTTATTGCCAACAGCTCTGCCAATAGGAGCCGACCCAAATCGCAAGGGTCCTGAAAGAATGATGTCAGAGGATGGCTTCCAGTTGATCAATATCTCAAATGGTCCTGCATTTCAGTCAGAGACATGGATACAGGTTAATCCACATGATC
>CAYQTZ010000599.1:0-1514 GCA_964420565.1 uncultured Hyphomicrobiales bacterium | reverse complement strand
ATCTATTAGCATTTCCATTCTCCGTCTGCACAACCTCCATATACCGCTTCACAGTCATCCTCACAATCTAGCCCTACTTTCCGAGTTATAACCGTCATGTAGATATAACAGGCTGGCAAACAGCCGGTTAGATTAATAGAATCCTGCCCCCTAAATAAATGTTGATAAAATGTTAGTATTTATGCTTTATTTTAGTAGGTTTTCGCTATTTTATTTATTATCATGCCCCCTAAATAATAAAAAGCATATTATGGCCTATATCATGCGCAAAAGAATAAGCGGCAAAACCTATTATTATGCCGAACAAAAAATCTGGAAAGACGGTAAATCACGCCGGCAGTGGCAAAAGTATCTTGGAACGATAGACAAGATCATTGATGCAATCGAAGGAGAGCATCTAACTCCGGATTATGCTATGTTATTTGAACTGGGAGGCGTAGCGGCATACCTTAATACGGCAGGAGAAATTCAAATGGTTGAGAAAATCAATAATATGCTCCCTAAAAGGAAGCAGGGCCTGAGTATTGGGGAGTACCTTTTGATAGCCTCGATAAACCGGGGTTTGGAAGTGGCGAGTAAACGTGGCATGTGGTCATGGTTTCAGGGCACGATATTATTAAATTATTTTGCGGGAATCAAAAAAGAACAATTAAGCTCGCAGCGTTTCTGGGATCATATGAATCTGATTCCGGAAGAAAAGATAACAGCTGTTTGGATGGAGATATTAAACAGTGCACTTTTGTCAAATCATATTGATCTTTCGAGTATATCATACGATGAGACAAACTTCTATACTTTCATCAGCACATTTAATAAACGCTGTACCATAGCCCAAAGAGGAAAAAATAAACAGGGCAGGTCAAATCTGCGTCAGGTTAATTATGCTTTATTTTGTTCAAAGGAAAGTCACATACCGTTATATTTTGATGTTTACCAGGGGAACACTCATGACTCTGCCGAATTTAAAAAGATCCTCCCCCGGTTTAAAAATGCTTTTAAAGAAAGAATCACGCCTGCATCAACCATTACCATTATCTTTGACAAAGGGAATAATTCTCCTGAGATTATCAATGAATTTGATCAATCATCCTTTCATTTTATCGGTGCATTAAAATTAAATGATCACAATGAGTTTGCATTAATCTCCAACAGGGACGATAGATTTGAAACAATGGATCATCCGCAATTGGAAAGCATAAAGGCATTACGTTTAAAAAAGGTTGTGTACGGGAAAGAAAGGACGATAATTTTAACTTTCAATCAAAATCTTTATGATGATCAGCTCAAGACATTGATTAATGATCTGGAAAGATGCCAGGAAAAGCTTTCGCTGTTAAGCCTGCGCTTAAAAGAAAGAGCCGGGGGATTGATAACCAAGGGTAAAAAACCGACAAAGGCATCTGTGACAAGCAATGTAAAAGAAATATTGAAACGACAGTACATGAAACAACTGCTCAGAGTTGAATACCATGATAAAAACACCATACATCTGATAAGTTATTCATTAGATGGGG
>CAYQTZ010000598.1:0-1530 GCA_964420565.1 uncultured Hyphomicrobiales bacterium | reverse complement strand
ATCAATGTCGTTTAGTTAAGCCTTTGTCATAATCGTTTGTAGTTCATACTGTAAGGTCTTTTTAATATTTTATTGCGTGGGAAAATTCTACCCGGTCTGATTATTTCTCTCGTTTTTTGAACTATCAGATCAAAAGCCTTCAAGGCTTCACTAAATTTCCTCTTAATAATCACAGCAATCAAAATATCCTGAGTCATTGCCATTGCGTTGGTTCGGTTGATTTTTTGGCTATACTTTCGCTCTCTGTCAGCCTTGTACTCTTCTTTTATTTTTTCTTCTATGGGGTGTGCATAAGCGGCACACAGTGTCATCAAAAAAACCTTTGCATAGAAGTCCTGTTTTACTGCTCTCGCTGTCTTTCCGGAAAAACTCTCTAATTCAATCCGGCTTTTGAGAAGTTTGTAAGCTTCTTCCTCATTCCAACGGTAATGGTACAATTCTTTGAAATCTTGGTATTCATACTTTTTAGTGTTAGTCAAAGATGTGCACAACACCTCGGTTTCTCCACTGTCAAGCTCAACTTTTATTAACCTGCATTTAATGGTTTTCCCATACATATGAGGAAATTCTGATAACTTTTTGTAATCCTTCTTTGGCAGGGAAAATTCAACAATACATTCTTTTTCTTTGCTTTCTACAAACTTCTTTGCCTTCACCCACCAATTGTCTTTCAGTCGAACACAAAATTCTATATTTTTTGCTTTTAAAAGAAACAACAACCAAAAACTGGGGTAGCCTCTGTCAAGGAGTAAAAGATCCCCAGGGGCTACCTTTTCCAAATGAGCCAATAATAAATCTCTTTCACTGGATGCATATGGGGCAATCTTACTATCTATTGTAATTTGGTTGAGCACATCGTAGAGCATCGACCCCAACGCAAGAGAGCGGGGACTGTCAGCTTTTGGCCCAAATTGGTGTTGACCAAATTCTTCAATAACACTTTTATGATTAGGAAGAACAAGTCTGGTTCCGTCTATCGCTAAAGTACGCATTCCGTGCCACTCATAATAGGAGGCATGCTCATAAAAAGAATTAACAGCAACTTCATTTAACCGCTCAAAGGCCCATGGATTCAATTTTGCCCTGGCTTGGGTAAATGCACCTTTGGTTACCTCCCGGATGTTAAAATCGCTATTGGAAACTGTTTTGAAGAATCGATCAAGTTCTCGCTGTATGGAGCTTTTAAAATTGATGATGATAACAATTAAATTATTGATTGTCAGCTTTCTATCACGAGAGAATACCCCTTTAGGGCCGTCTTTTGAACGGCCTTTGAACGCTTCGTTTTCAAGCTCATAAGTTATGTTTTTGGATAAAAATTCACGATAATCAATACGTAGGTTAATATTTGGGATACCCCCTATATACCCTACTAAGATAAATCATTATACCCACATCACAAAATTTTCAAAGAACTTTTCTTATTGAAATCCCAACAAAATTAGGGGGTAGAGCGACAATCACTAACTAAACGACATTGATATAAGATTTAAGATGAATCGTATCCCGAAGCTTCGGGAATGAAAATAT
>CAYQTZ010000597.1:0-1540 GCA_964420565.1 uncultured Hyphomicrobiales bacterium | reverse complement strand
AGCATAGTCGAACTTACTACCGCTATGCCAAAAGCAGGCGGAATGTATTTCTCACTCGATAGAACTATGGGACCACTTTTCGGGACTATCGGCGGTGTCGGTACATGGCTGTCTCTGATATTAAAAGTTTCATTCGCGCTTGTTGGTATGGGAGCCTATATTGTAATTTTCCTTCCTTCACTCAACATCGAGCTAATAGCTGTTATCTTAGCATTGCTTATTGGTGCTGTTAATATCTTAGGTACTAAAAAGGGAAGTTTTATTCAGATAATTCTTCTTTTTCTCGTTCTCGGGATTCTTGCTCTATTTCTCGTTCAGGGTACCTTAAATATAAATCCGGATCATTTCAAAGGATTCTTCGATGTCCAAACTTCTGCGATCCTTTCCACTGCCGGTATGGTCTATGTCGGTTACGTTGGCGTAGCTAAAGTTGCCTCTCTGTCCGAAGAAATTGAAAATCCCGGTAGAAATCTTACTATTGGCAGTTTCCTTGCTGTCGCTACTACTATTGTAATTTATGGTGTGGGAACTACTGTCATGGTCGGTGTTCTACCGGGTGAAGAATTAAAAAACAGTTTAACCCCTGTTGCTGATACAGCAAGAATTTTATTTGGAGATTGGGGTGCCGTCATGCTGAGTATTGCCGCTATATTAGCTTTCATTACTGTTGCCAACGGTGGTACTATGAGTGCTTCCCGTTATCCTCTTGCTATGAGTAGAGATCATATAATGCCACAGCCCTTCAAAAGAACAAATAAATTAGGTACTCCTACTTTATCTATTATTACAACAGTTGCTGTCATTATCTTTGCTATATTAGTTTTTGCTCCCGATAAAATTGCCAAACTCGGTAGTGCATTTCAACTAATTCTCAATGGCTCGATTTGCTTGGCTGTTATCATTATGCGCGAAAGTAAAATTGAATCCTACGATCCAAACTTTAAATCTCCCTTCTATCCTTGGACGCAGATAATTGGTATTATTAGCTCCTTCTATCTCATAGGAGTTATGGGCTTGTTCTCCATACTCTTTTCTGCCGGACTGATCTTACTGGGAGCTTTGTGGTACTGGTTCTATGCTAAAGATAAAGTCAAAAGAACCGGTGCGATCTATCATATATTTGAAAGGCTGGGCAGATCTGCACATAAAGGGCTTGATATTGAACTACGTGGGATTTTAAAAGAAAAAGGAATCCGTGATGATGATCCATTTGAGGAAATTGTTACAAGAAGCTGGGTCATTGATATTGACAAAGAAGCTATTTTCGAAGAAGTTATTGATACAGTTGCCAATATTATTGCTGATGATATTGACCTCACTCATGATGAAATTAAAGTACAATTTAAAGATGGCACTATGGTAGGAGCTACTCCCGTTATCGGAGCTGTTGCTCTTCCCCACTTCAGAACCCGTTTTATTAAACAGCCTGCTCTGGTTCTCGTAAGGTCTAAAAAAGGAGTTATGATACAAAGTGATCATTCCGATTCCTCAACTGATAGTAATTTTCATAAGGTTTACGCTTTGTTTTTCCTTATCAGCC
>CAYQTZ010000596.1:0-1540 GCA_964420565.1 uncultured Hyphomicrobiales bacterium | reverse complement strand
TTTTGTTTGGATCCCATGACAAAAAAAATTAAAAAAAGATTAATGATCATTGCTTTAATAATACTGCCGATAGCTATTATTATGCCTTTTCTTTTACTTGATGAAGACAGCAAATATGACTGTGAAGAAATTGACATAGTTATAGATACTACACATTACGGAAAAGTTGTTTTCGTTTTTGTAGAAGTAAAGAAATTAGATTCAACAAAAATAGCAGAAATGGGCAAAAACCTCAGGATAGATTATGCTTCGCCCGATCCTTATGATGATTATATACCAACATCCATTATTGCATATTTCTATCGCATTCAAGACACTTTTTGTCTTACAGATTCGTTAATAGCTACTTTAAAGCTTGACCATCCAAAAATAGCTCAAGCGCAAAAGAATATCTGTTTTATAAAAGATGGATTTATTTATCGTGGTTTATCAAAAAAGACAGAAAAGAAATTCTATATTAGAGATACTCTTTCTAAAGGTTCTTTCATAGTTCCCAAAAAAGGAGTAAAGGCAAAACAGGTGTTAAAGAATATATGACTGAAAGATACAAATGATAGACATTAGAAGCGATACGGTAACTTTGCCGACTGAAGAAATGCTGAATTTCGTTTCGCATTGCAAATTTGGCGATGATGTATTCAGCGAAGACCCCACAATAAACGAATTGCAGGATTATACCGCGGAACTTCTCGGTAAAGAATCGGCGCTGTTCGTTACGTCAGGAACTATGGGCAATCAGCTATCTTTAGCTATTAACTCTGAAGCAGGCGACGAAATATTAGTCGAAGAGCAGGCACATATTTTTTATTACGAAACGGGGGCTCCGGCAATTCTATCCAGAGCACAGCTCAGATGTGTCCCATCAAAAGATGGCGTAATGCAATTAGATGATATCAAAAAAGCAGTTCGCAGTAGTGAATACTGGTTCCCGAGGACTAAAATAATCTGTATAGAAAACACTCATAACAGACACGGTGGCAAGATAATTCCAATAGATAACATTAACGAAATTGCCGCTTATGCCAACGAAAAGGGCATTAAAATGCACTGCGACGGAGCCAGATTGTGGCATGCCTGCGTTGAAACAGGCATTTCACCAAAAGAATATTGCAAGCCATTTGATACTGTAACCGTATGCCTCTCGAAAGGTATTGGAGCTCCAGTTGGCTCTGTAATGGCAAGCACAAAAGAAAATATTGAGAAAGCACGTAGATGGAGAAAGATACTTGGCGGAGGTATGCGTCAGGCGGGTATCGTGGCAGGAGCGGCATTGTATTCTTTAAAGAATAATTATGCTTTGCTTCGCGACTCACACAAGAACACCAAAACTTTTGCTCAAATTATTTCTCAAAGCGATTATATTTCATTAGATAGAGATATAATTGAAACCAATATGGTTTATTTCTCTATTCCTGAGAGTATATCAACTGATAAATTCCTGTTACAGCTTTCTGAACGCGGAGTACGGGTAATACCTGTCGGCGGCAGTAGTTTCAGAGCTGTTTTCCACTATCAGATCTCCACAGATGACACAATATCA
>CAYQTZ010000595.1:0-1541 GCA_964420565.1 uncultured Hyphomicrobiales bacterium | reverse complement strand
ATATTAAATACTCATTTAGCATCTAATATGGTTATAAATTAATAATAATTGATTAAATACTATAGCGAAGCAGAGAGGAATAAGTAGATATTGACAAAAAGCAGTGGTATTACTTGAAATATATAGCAGCGAAGAGTTAATAAAAGATTTTCAGGCAAAGAAGTATATAACTAAGTTTGCTATATTGCTTGATCTGCTTAATAGTAGGCGATCCATAGAAATTCCAACTTCCTTGGAAAGAAAACCAAAGAAGTGATTAAAATAAAAAAAATATTCAAATAAATTCTCAGGAATAGTTTCGATAATGAAAAAATTAATTTTTATACTTTTCATTTTGCTGGCTGTAACGTCTTATGCGAAAAAGATACGGCTTGATCTTGATATGGCAGAGTTTTACTATAATGATACTACTTCGGTTTGGGAGATCTATTATGTATTCCCCGATACCACTCTGAAGTATCTTAATACTGATGGCAAATATATCGGAGAGATGTTTTTCAATGTTGAAATCATTTCTGATGAGACTAAGGAAACAGTGGCCGGCGATAGCTGGATAGTAAACTTTACTTCTGATAAACCTATAGAAGATTTCGAGATGGATCTTTATGGGCAAAAAAATTTCCTCGTTCCTGATGGAAAGCATACTTTTCGTATAAGCTTACAGGATTTAAACGATTCAAATACTTCTGCTTATAAGGAGTTTGCTATTGCTAACAGAGATTTCCCCGAGGATGAGATTTCAGTTAGCCACATCCAATTTGCGAAGAATATAGAGAGATACCAAGAGGATGATAAAAAATGGAACGAGAACTTTCTGAAGAATTTTCTTTATGTAATTCCCAATCCAAGAAAGGAATTTGTTGGCGATCAGCCGGTCATGTATATTTATGCAGAGATATATAATGCCAAAAAGATTGCTCCCGAAGGCATGAAGATTGTTTATGAATTTCTCGATGCCTTGAATAAACCCATAGCGAGGATTGAAAAACAAAAGGAATCCTTTGCCAATGCCATAGTTGAAACTATGAATATACCTATTGAGGCATTACCTACGGGAGTTTATATCCTTAATATGAAAGTAATTTATCCCAAAGATGAGCCTATTGACTCAGTGCTTATGGCTAAGAAGTTCTATGTCCTTAATCCAAATAATCCTGCTATACTCAATGCAATGTTTGTTGAAAACCTGTCATTTGAGCATAGTGAATTTTCTACCATGAGTCAGGATCAAATTGAAACGGAATTCAGACAGATACAGTATATAATTGAAGATTATGAAAAAGACCTGTATAAAACAACTGAAACTTTAGACGCAAAGCAAAAGTTCTTATTCAGGTTCTGGCATAGCCGTAACCCCGATACAACCCAAGTTATTAATGCTAACCGCGAAGAATATCTGAGAAGGATTGCTTATGCTAACGACAAGTTTTCTTACGGATTAATGAAAGATGGGTGGCTTACCGAGCGGGGTAGAGTGTATTTGATGTATGGCGAGCCGACAGAAGTGGACAGGTGTTTCTGTCCAGTCTTTTCCTCCGTTT
>CAYQTZ010000594.1:0-1542 GCA_964420565.1 uncultured Hyphomicrobiales bacterium | reverse complement strand
TGAGTCAACAAGAAAGTGGCCGCTACCCATCGCAGGATCACAAACTTTGAATTCTAAAATGACTTCATCTACAAAACGTTTTATTAATGCTATAGCAGAGCGATAAGCTCCTTGTTTTGTAGCATCCTCATATCCGGAATTAGCTTGCTCCAGGAATTGGTCAAACCTGCTTCGGTATTCTTCATCAAATTTTTCTCTCAATGGCTCAATAACGGCTTTATTATTGAGAAATTTGACTAAAGACTCAGGGGTATAATAAGATCCAGTCTGTTTTCTCTCTAACGCTGACTCTCCAAAATAAACATCCCCTTTATTGATTAATGTGTCGCCTTTTTGCTTAGTAGTCTCTGAAACAAGAATGATTTCAATCCCTTTCTTCGTTCTACGCCTTATGCGATCTGCATCAGCAAGTAGTACTGTGTACTCCAAAATATTTTCATAAAGTTCCCCAAGATGTCTAACTTCCAGATCTCCATAAGGAATCTTGTATTCTTTATTGGGATCTTTATCTTGAGGTTCAACATAAGACAGAAGATATAAAGCACGAGAGAAAAAATCATTGCGTAGTTTATGTTCTCCTAGAAACTTCTCTTTTGTATCATCAAAAAGACCTCCATTGTATCCCATAATTCCATATTCCGGATCTCCTTCATTCACTGCATTAATCAATCCTTTGAATTGCATATAAAGATCGTACCCCTCAGTACCGGTTCTTTTACCCCATTGGAACTCATGAGCTTCATAGCAAATAGAATCCAGAGAATGTCTTTCATATTCCTCTGCTTTTTCAGCTTCAGATGGCAGCAGTTTGCGTGCTTCAGCATAGAAAAGAAAGAGACAGCGATATAGCAACTTGACTGAGTTTTCAAATATCTCTTTTCTCTCTTCTTCTGTGTATTCGTCTCCTTTACGTGGGGTGTTGAATATAAAACCATTGCAAAGATATTGAAGAACTTCATCTATTTGATAGAGCAATGGTTTCTTGACATATTCGTCAAGGACTTCTTCAGAATCTTTCCTGTATTGATCCAATTGACATTTTAACAATGTGCCTTTCGATTCATTTTTAACTTTAGTTTTTGTCTTATCTTCGATTTTTTGGATAAAGGAGTCCTTATGAAAAAAATTTTCAAATAAACCATATTCATTCTCGTCGAATTGTTCTAAAGATTTTACTAAATCTAGTTCAACATAATCCTCAAAAGGCCTTGAACTATTGGTTGAGTAGAGTCTCCATCTACTTCCATCGGTTAATATCCCCCAACTGAGGCCATTTTGTTTTAACTGATGTATCAATTTTGCGGGCCAAAATCGGCCTATCGAAGAGTCATCTATATCTGCACCTGGCTCAACTAGATATAAGATAGATAAACATTTTGAAAATTCCCAATCTTCATAGAGTTTATAAACGCCTAGAGATAAAGCTGCATTTGCGGGGACAAATTGAAGATAGCTAAGTGCCTGTTTAAGGAATGTATTCCAAATAGTATCAGTGTTTGATTTATCACTTGTTTTCCATTTTTGGCTGAGTGTCGCCATTCG
>CAYQTZ010000593.1:0-1549 GCA_964420565.1 uncultured Hyphomicrobiales bacterium | reverse complement strand
TTCAATAAATCTCTGAAAATACTCGATATTGGTTGCGGGACAGGCAGGCATTCCATAGAGCTGACAAAGCGTGGATATGAAGTAGTAGGTGTGGATTTAAGCAATGCCCAGTTGGAAGAAGCACGCAGAAAAGCAGAAGATGCTGGCGTAAGCGTAGATTATAGAATTGCAGATGCACGAAATCTCGGGTTCAATTCTGAATTTGATATGGCTATAATGCTTTGCGAAGGCGGTTTTTCCTTGATGGAAACTGATGAAATGAATTATGCCATTCTGGAAAGTGCGTACAAAGCACTCAGACCAAACGGCAAATTCATCTTTACCTGCCTGAATGCCTTATATCCGCTAAAAAACAATATTACAGAGCAGATGAATGTATCAATGGAGGGCAAAACAGGCAACGATCATTTCGATCTATCCACTTTCCGCTATCTCTCATCATTCACTTTCACAGACGACGGCGGCAGCGAACATACCTTAAAAAGCAACGAGAGATTCTATACTCCTTCAGAGCTTTCATGGATGCTCAAATCGCTTGGTTTTAAAAAAGCTGACATATTTGGCTGCGAGGTAGGCAAGTTTAGCAGGAATCTAAAGCCATCGCCCAACGAATTTGAGCTAATGGCGATCGCAAAAAAGTAGTTGAATGATTATTTATCCGAATAGAGCAGTTAGTTGCCTGCCGCTCTACTCGGAATTTCTTACGCCGACTGCTATTAAATGGAAAAACCTCTCAGATCACTCTTAAGAAGAAGGGATATTAATCCGTGGAAGCGAATTGGAGCCTTCGATAGTACGCTTTTTCTTACCCAGAGCAATTAAGCTAATCGTTATTTGCGAAGGGGGTGCAATACATGAAATCGAAAGGATTGACGATACTTGAGATACTTACAGATGATATGTGAGTGATATTTGACTGTTTTCTTGTTTATTTTATTATGAAATATAGGAATTGCTATTCTAATATTATCATTCATTTTGTTAAAATTTATTAGCAAATAATTAGAATAATTCGAGAAAGAATATTATAATGTTGGTGAAAATGAGATGGGTGCATATAAAAAATGACAGAAACAGTAGAAAAATATCTGCCTACTAAAATCTTACTAAAAGCAATTGTAAGTGTAAAGGAATATGGTCGGAAACGAACGGACTTTAGAGAAGTAATTGACAAAGCCGAATCATACACATAATAATCCACTCTTCCGCGTCCGTCCCGATGATTTACTGATATTGTTCGCATTTTTCCGCTCCTTTAATCTGTTCATTCACAATCACTTAAGATATAATATAAAAAAAGACTTAAATATGGCATAGTGCTTCAAAGCTTATATTATTTTTGCTCCTGCAAAAGTAATTGCACATTTCAGATTGTTTTTGTACTTTAATGTATCCTGAAAATGAATAAAAAGGATTTCCAGATACAAGTAACATTTAGTGAGTATCATTATTGACAACTATTTTCAAATATTTAAAAAAAAAAGCGAGACGTTTTTATAATGCCCCACATGGATATTAACAAAAGGATGTGTATATTGTAGAATAGTAA
>CAYQTZ010000592.1:0-1549 GCA_964420565.1 uncultured Hyphomicrobiales bacterium | reverse complement strand
ATAGAAATGAAAATGCCCCCACAATGAATACCGGCTTAGCATATTCGATACTGGAAATACCTCCGAACGCTGCCATCGAACAAATCAAATCAGCATACAGGACAAAACTTAAAGAATACCATCCTGACAGGGTAGCAAATCTTGGCGAAGAAATAAAACAACTCGCAGTAAAAAAAACGCTGCAAATAAACTCCGCATATGATTTCATAAGAAAATTAAAAGATTTTTAAGTATCTATACGTCTCTTACCCTGATATTTATTTGATTTGTTATACGAATGCTTCAGTAAAAAAATGAATAAAAGATTATTATACGAAATATTAACTATTGTACTTGTTGCTTCCGCTATAGGCTTCCTCTATAACGCCTTTGTAAAAGACCCTATACCAATTATTTATAAAGAAAAACCAAAGATAGCTGTGGACGACAGCATACTTTTCTCCTCACCAGAACCTATTACAACAAAAGCTGTTGATAATACTGATCAGTCAACTATGGAAGAAGACACCACCGTAATCAATATCGAACAGGATACCTGCAAAAGAGTTCACATTGACGAAGATGATATGCCAGAACAAACTATCAAAGAACCCCAAATTAAAAAACAAATTGCTGACACAGATCTTTATCCATCTAAAAAGCAAGGGAAACTATTTGGTCACATAAAAGATTTCAATAATTGGGTTTCAATCGAGCAAGTAAAAAAAGCCGTCGGCACATCCAATATTCAGTTCATAGATGCACGCGAGCCAGAAGCTTTGGAAAAAGGCAAAATTGGCAATGCTATTAATATCTTCCCCGAATTTGGCGACGACGAAGATGAACAAGAATACTTCGAAACTATACTTACACTTGATGAAGATATGACCTTTATTATTTATTGTAATGGCTACGATTGCGATTTAGCAGAGATGGTAGCCAGGGACATACTGAGTTTCGGTCATGTTGGGAAAGTATTTATTTTTCCGGGTGGCTGGGATGAATGGGTCAAACACGCAGATACTTAATAAATTTCAGATTTCTTTATGAGCAATAATATAGATGATATTAATATCTTCGATCTACTTCGCGTAAAGTATGGCATCATAGGCAAGTCCGAAAAAATGCAGGAAGTCTTACAGCGATTACTGCAAGCGGCTCCTACAGATCTTTCCGTACTTATTACCGGCGAGACAGGCACAGGCAAAGAAATTTTTGCTAATGCTTTGCATGGTTTGAGTAAACGTAGCAAATTCCCTTTTGTATCCGTTAATTGTGGAGCTATCCCAGAAACACTCTTGGAATCTGAACTCTTTGGACACGAAAAAGGTGCTTTCACGGGAGCTATCGAACAGCGAAAGGGATTTTTCGAGGTAGCGGATAATGGCACGATCTTCCTTGATGAAATTGGCGAAATGCCTGTCGGTACGCAGGTAAAACTGCTCAGAGTACTCGAATCAGGCGAGTTTATGCGACTTGGTTCTTCTAAAAAGCAAAAAGTGGACGTACGATTAGTGGCTGCTACAAACAGAGAACTCGAGGAAGAAATAATAAATGGTAATTTCCGTCA
>CAYQTZ010000591.1:0-1553 GCA_964420565.1 uncultured Hyphomicrobiales bacterium | reverse complement strand
CGTTTTTCTTAACTGTGGGGGAATTAGCAGGCATAACGATATATGGCGAAATACCCCGGAAAAGAGCCGCTTTGGCAAGTGCCTGTGCAAAATTGCCAGATGAATGAGTAGCAACTCCTTTGGATGCTTCTTCTTTAGATAACTGCGAGATAGCATTCTGTGCTCCTCTGAATTTAAAAGAACCTGCAAGCTGAAAATTTTCACATTTAAAGAACAGCTTAGCATTAGTGATAAAGTCCAGATTCTGGGAAGTCATCACAGGAGTATGCTTAACATAAGAGCCGATACGTCTGTAAGCATCCTCAACGTCATTAAATGTAGGTAAACTCATATCATTTAGCTTTGTATTTTTTAACAAATGTATCTATAATATTACCGCTAAGGTCATAAACTGTCATAATGAATTCATCAGGAGTAACATCACATATTGCAAAATGATGCGATTTCTTCATTTTTATGGTATAGTCCATCTTCTTTGGTGAGTATAGTGGTGCGCCACCGCCGGCAAGCACAAAGTGGCGAATGCCGTTAACCCTATTATGCTGATAAAAATGCGAATGGCCGGAATAAATAAAATCAACACCGTATGGCTCGAAAAGTTCCCTTGTCATTTTAATCATATTTTTGTTCTCTCCATGTCCGCCTCCAGAATATGCAGGTATATGAAAAGTTACTACTTTCCATTTGCTTGTATTTTCTCGCAGGTCTTTCTCTGCAAATTCCCACTGTTTACTGCCTTTACCAACACCATGCTCGGTGCTAAGTATCAAAAAATGCACATCTCCGTAATCGAAAGAATAATATGCCTGATTATCAGACGCTGATGCAGGAGCTTGCTGGAATGCTTCTGTGTTCTGCTTCCAGCCCTCGTGATTACCAATGGCATTAAAGAATGGTACTTCAGCTATGAGTTCCATGTGTTCA
Source organism: uncultured Hyphomicrobiales bacterium (assembly GCA_964420565.1). Classification (GTDB taxonomy): domain Bacteria; phylum Bacteroidota; class Ignavibacteria; order Kapaibacteriales; family UBA2268; genus CAYQTZ01. The sequence goes on along the minus strand of CAYQTZ010000591.1, from coordinate 629 downwards.
GGGATGAGGAATTCTTTCTTCCAACTGTAATATTTTGAGTTATAGCACAGATCGCCAGTATAGACAGAAAACCTTGGGGAATAATCCATAATATCGCCGCAGACATTTGAGAATATATCAGGATTAGATCGCATATCTCCGGTTACTGCATAGCGGAAAGATTCTCCAGGTAAAGCCGCTGTATAAAACTCAAAGAACTCTGTAGTGTCTTTCCCTGAATATACTCTATAGGCATACTTTGTATTTGGATTTAAAGAATCAAGGAATATTCTATGTACATAAGTGGGTTTATTCTTTGTTTCTGTTTCCATATAATACGAACTTTTAACTGTTTCTAAGGGTATAGCTCCTGATTTATGCTGAGCAAAAACAGGATTCTTATCTGCTGTTTCAATTAATATGTAAATACTATTGTGAGTTACTGCCTGCAAATATGGCTGAAATTTTAATTCTAAATCATCTTCAGCTGTTACTTTTGAATAGAATTGCGTTGTCATAAAAAAGCAGATGACAAAAAATGATATAGAAAAAAATTTATGATTCCACTTTTCCTTGATCTTGAAATATTCAGAGCTCATGATAACCTCCTAATAAATATATAATTAAATTATTTAGCATAATTAGCTTCC
>CAYQTZ010000590.1:0-1556 GCA_964420565.1 uncultured Hyphomicrobiales bacterium | reverse complement strand
CGAATCCCACCTTCTCCGCCATGTTTCATAAGTCGTTATAAAAGAATGATATAATATAAATTTAAAAACTAAACTGACATATTTCTAACAGTTTTCTCTAAGTCTTTTCCTTTTTCTTATCGCAGAGTCTTTGACCCAACAAAACGTAAACTGAATATTTAATTAAAAAATCCTATAACTACAAATGATCAAAACCATACCAAGTGATTAGTTACTCCCTCGTATTGGCCTGCTTTTTTCCATAAATAAGTATCCATAGGTTTGTCTATCTGCCATATGTCATATAGTATTAACTTCCGGTCTCCATTATTGTCAAAAGTAGTAGCCCCTGTTGCTCCAAAAAATAGATCTGCTTCACCGACCAATGCTTTACTTAGTATAGCAAAATCCGCATCATGACCTGCATGAAGATACGTCAAAGCAGATATCCACATGGCATCATAAGTCAGCAAAGAAAATACTTCCGGCATACTACCGAGTTTTTCAGTTAAAATATTCTGTAACCCACCCCATTTATACTCCGCATCATTCATCAAACCAAATACAGGACAGCGAAGAGTATGAGCTAAAGCAAATGAAGCCGCTATTGGATTAGAAACTAAATTTTTATTATTTGCAAATGCAGAGCTACCATACCAAATAATATTTGAACGGCTTAGATCAGAGTAATTTATTGCATTTTCTAATATTTCCACCCCTTCGCCGTAAGAAAGCATATACACGCCAGCTTCCTTGCTGCCAGCTGTTTTATAGAACTCCTTTATCTTATTATTTATAATAGATAGTATTTCAGAAAAATCCTGAGTGTCGGGATCATACATAACCGGTTCAGCCATTTCGCCACCGATTTCCCCATAAGCTTCTTTTGTAAGATTATAAAGGTCATTACCCCAGACATCATTTCTCATTATGGTGAAAATTATCCGATTGTCCATCTCATATTTAAATATCTGTGCCATAGCTACTGCCTGGCTGCTGTCGCTTGCCGGCATACGGAAAATATTATCATCAGGTATGGCTAAAGAATGTGAAACGCTGGCAGGGCTCAGTAATAATATGTCATTCTTATCGGCATAATCCTTACAGGCGGCTACCGCAGAACTGCTATAAGGACCAATGATAATAGAGATGCCATCCTGATGAAATTCCTTTACTCTTTCGAGAGCAACAGCAGGATTTGTTTCTGAATCCTTCAAAATAAAATTCACCTCATAATTTGAGCTGATACTTTCCAAATATGCATCTATTTCATTTTCTGCAATCTCAAGAGCAGCAAGTGAGCTTCCCCCAATTGACGAACCGCTTCCTGTTTGCGGTATAAGTGCCCCAATATTAATTATTTGCTTTTCGTTGCCATTTGGACAGTTGCAATCCTCGTTGCAACCTATTAAGCAGAATGATATCATCAGTAAAATCGCCAATACTTTCATTTTTTCCCTCTATAAATATTGCATTTTGTAACAATTTGCAAAAGCAAATATACTTTGATATGTTAATAAATAAAAATTATTGTTAGCTTTGTAAAATGTTAATATTAAGGAAGAATAAAATGAGAA
>CAYQTZ010000589.1:0-1556 GCA_964420565.1 uncultured Hyphomicrobiales bacterium | reverse complement strand
GAATATCCATAAAAAAATAATTACCTTTTGTTAGTTTCACGCTGGGGCAGTACAACAGTACATGGCAATAAAGATTTACCTAAGGGATTAATTAGAAAAATAATTAAAGAAGATTTGGAAATGGAAATCGAAGATATTTTCTGATATACTTCCCTCATCAATTTGCCAGTAATAGTCTTCATCGGCTTGCTCGCTGGCGTAGGGGGTTGGTTCGTGTGGAGGAGAGCTTAAGTCAATTTAGAATTAGGAATTAAGAATGTAAGTTGGAAAGATGTACCACATCTGCAAGGCGTGGCACATCTTTTTTCCAAAATATATTCAATATTCTATCGTATCTATTAGTTGATGACTCAAAAACAACATATTGCATACTGGTTAGAATCTGCAGCCCATGATTTAGAAACTGCGGACACTTTATATGATGCTGCTCATTACGATTGGTGCCTATTCATCGGTCATCTGGTAGTTGAGAAGATACTTAAAGCTCATTACGTAAAAGAACTGAATAAAGTACCTCCAAAATCACATGACTTAGTAAAATTATCCGAGGCTCTTAAATTAGATATTGATGAAAACACGATCAAGTTTATGCTGTTAGTGAACACATTCAATTTAGAAACAAGGTATCCCGATGAAAGACGTTCGTTTTATAAAGTATGCAATTCTGATTTTGCAGAAATTAATTTCAATAAAATCAAGGAACTCTACAAATGGCTGAAATCCCTGATATAGTCCTAAAGAAAATAAATGATCTGCTTCATATTCTGAAGGATAATAAGATCAATGTTGCAAAATCTTATCTTTTTGGATCTTTCGCAAGCGGAAAATATGATGAATGGAGTGACATTGATCTTGCTATTGTATCAGATGATTTTACAGGTAATACTTATCAGGACAAAATAAATCTAATTGATTATATATATCAGGCAGGTAGAGATATATCACCATTACCCTATAAAGTAGAAGATTTTGAGAATAGTTTTTTCGTTAAAGAAGAAATCATTAAAAAAGGTATCCAGATTATTTAGGTCTTGAAGCGATAAGTTTTTTCACATTATCGAAGAATCAATATTTTCCAGAAGATTATAAAGTAAATTACAGCGAATTCATCAGACAGCTCCATAACAACACCTAAGCATTATCTGTATTCATAATTTAAAAGGCATCTTTTTATTTATTCACAACACTATATGAACATTGCAATATTTCTTACTTTTTTTATACGTCTTCATCGGCTTGCTTGCTGGCGTTGGCGGCTGGTTTGTGTGGAGGAGTGCTTAAGTCAATTTAGAATGTATGAATGTCATAACTCCGGACATCAGTGAAACTATGACTTAGTTGGAAAACGGATATATTTAATGGCAACAACCCTATATATGAAAAAATCAATCGGTTTATCAAAATATTTCCTCTAAATAAAATATAAGACCATTGCAAAACCAAAGAAAATCCCCCTATGTCCCCCTTTTCCCGACAAGTCGGGATCTTCGATAAAAAAGGGGGATTTTATCTTACTTCCCCGCTTGGTAAGAGGGGATCGAGGGGTGTTTGTGAAA
>CAYQTZ010000588.1:0-1573 GCA_964420565.1 uncultured Hyphomicrobiales bacterium | reverse complement strand
CGTTTTTTACTCTTTATCATTATTGCCGTTATGTTTTTTATAATCATTTGAACTGCCAAGAATATTATGGTACTCCCCAAAATTTGAACAGCAGTTTAAGGTGTAAAAACTTTAAATTTGCATAAATAAATTGGGAGGCAAAATGATAAGAAAACGAAAGAATTACAGCAGTAAATTTAAAAAGCAGGTAGCTCTCGAATCAATCAAAGAGATGAAAACAATAAGTGAGCTTGCAACAGAATATGGGGTACATCCAAACCAAATATCCCTCTGGAAAAAGCAGTTGATAGAAGGTGTAGAAGATATATTCAGCACAAAACGAAAACGAGGCGACAATAAAATAGCAGAAAATGAATCAAAACTATATGAGGAGATTGGGCGGTTAAAAGTAGAACTGGACTGGCTTAAAAAAAAATCAGGGCTTTGATGTATCAGATAAACATTTGCTGATTGATCCAAGACACAGGCAAATCAGCATAAGCCGGCAGTGTGAATTATTGGGAATAAGCCGTGGAAGCTATTATTACGAAGCAGTAGGTGAAAGTGATGAGAATCTGCACTACATGCGGCTAATAGACGAACAATATCTAAGAACTCCTTTTTATGGGGTTCCTAAAATGACAGAATATTTACGTTCTTTGAAATATCAGGTAAATCCCAAACGAGTAAGGCGTTTGATGAGAAAAATGGGGATAGAAGCAATATATTGCAAACCGAACTTGAGCAAAGCAAACAAAGAGCATAAAATATACCCGTACTTGCTAAGGGGATTAAAAATAGACCATAAAGATCAGGTTTGGAGTAGCGATATAACTTATCTTCCTATGGTGCGGGGATATTTATATCTGGTAGCAATCATAGATATTTACAGCAGGTGCGTTTTGTCCTGGGAACTGTCAAACAGTCTTGAGAACAGCTTTTGTATAAGAGCATTGAATAAAGCCTTGGAAATTGGTAAACCGGAAATATTCAATACGGATCAGGGCAGCCAGTTTACAAGTTCAAATTATACAGGAATTCTTGAGGACAATCAGGTAAGAATCAGTATGGACGGCAAAGGGCGAGCATTAGACAATATCTTTATAGAAAGGCTCTGGAGGAGCTTAAAATACGAGGACATATACCTGAAGTCGTATGAAACTGGAAAAGCCCTGTACAGTGGTTTACAGAACTATTTTATGTTTTACAATTTTGAAAGGATACACCAGGGATTGCAGTATAGAAAACCCGGAGAAATTTATTTCAACAGCTAATATTATTTTTATATATAATTTGTTGAAAAACCAAGTTTTCAAGATCCTGCAGTAAGTGCTTTTATATTCTTTAGGATGCAAATATATGAAAATGATTTATCCACAAAAATCAGGTTTTCAACAAAAAGAAAAAAAAGTAGCAAAAAAAAAGAAAAAGGTTTTATTATTAATATTTATTTTTTATTTTTATCAGTAATTAAGTATGATGTTCTTTACACCTTAAATTGTACTATTTTTTGTTCAAAGAATGGGGAGACCCTCAAAGAATAAAAATAGATTATTAGTTGCTCAATGGAATGGAAGTATTTTCAGGAGTACTA
>CAYQTZ010000587.1:0-1578 GCA_964420565.1 uncultured Hyphomicrobiales bacterium | reverse complement strand
GTTTGGGAAAGAGGAGTAATAGATGAGTTTGGGAAAGAGGGGTAAAATTACATAGATAAAAGATAAGACAAGGTAAAATATTGAGGGAATAATAAATGAAAAAAATAGCAATATACCCAGGGACTTTTGATCCTATAACCAAAGGTCATGTGGACGTAATAGAACGAGCGGCAGCCATGTTTGACATGATCATAGTTGTTATTGCCGTAAACTCAAAGAAACTGACTTTATTTTCCGAAGATCAGCGGGCAGAAATGGCGGTGGAATCTTTGAAGCATTTAAACAATATTAATGTAGAGATAACTTCAGGATTAGTAAGCAAATATGCTAAAAAGAAGAATGCCGTCGCTATAATTCGCGGAGTTCGTGCTTTGACAGATTTCGAGTTTGAGTTTCAGATAGCTTTGATGAACAGAAAGCTCCAACCCGAAGTAAATACTATATTTATGATGCCACATGAGAAATATACATATTTGAACTCGAGCATAATCAGAGAGCTTTCACGTTTTGGGCAGGATGTAAGCGAATTTGTGCCTGAGAATGTAGCAAAAAAACTTAAAGAAAGATTTTCCATTAATAATTGAATTATGTCAAAAAAAGTGTATATACCAATAGATAAGATTTCTAAGAATCTAAGCGAACGAGAAAAAGCAATACTCAGATCTATCATTCATCTTTATCTGATAAATGCAAAGCCCGTCGGATCAAGGACTTTGTCTAAATATTTAGAAAAGGAATTAAAAATCAGTGCTGCCACTATTCGCAATGTCATGGCAGACTTAGAAGAAAAAAACTTCATCAAGCATCCTCACACATCTGCAGGACGTATTCCCACAGATAAGGGTTATCGCGTTTATGTTGATTCACTTATGGTACCACAGTTGCTTTCCGATGAGGAATTAGAAACGGTAAGGGCTTCGGTTGATACTCATACATCGGATACTATACTAAAAGATGCAACGAAGGTAATAGGATTAATATCAAAATATCTCGGATTGGCAGAGATACCACATTTATATAATATGATAGTGCAGAAGATAGAGCTGATACCATTATCATCAACCAGATTACTCGTCGTCATTGCCTTGGAATCAAATATAGTACGCACAGTAACTCTCGAGACGGAATTTGATATGCATAAGGATAATCTAAAAGAAATTTCAACTTATATTAACGAAAAAATAAGCTCCAAAAAGCTCGGATATATTAAAGAAAACTTCCCCGAAATGATAAAGGATTTTGGAAATAGCGATGCTCCTTTAGTACGTCTTTTCATTGATTCTGTAGATAAAATATTCAGATTGTATCAGGAAAAGGAAAGAATTCATATAGCCGGCACTCAAAATCTTTTATATTTACCGGAATTTGAAGATTTAGAGAGAGTTAGAAGCGTAATCGAGTTGGTAGAGAACGAAGATGTAATAATACATATACTTGACCAAACTGAAAGAATACCATATCTTCGTGTTCGTTAACGTAAATTGATTTGAAAACCAAAATACCATAAACAACAATGAAAAACTTTATTCATCCGGATTTCCTGCTTGAAGGCGAAACAGCCCGTGAAATTTATCATGA
>CAYQTZ010000586.1:0-1584 GCA_964420565.1 uncultured Hyphomicrobiales bacterium | reverse complement strand
GTTACCATATGATAGCCGCCATAATTTGTTGTCGTGAAATTTTCCTGACCTTGAGCCATTAAATCCAAATGGAATCCCAGAGAAGAGGAATTCGATAATACATCTGACTGAGTAACCTCGCCCACAGCTAATACGTGTTTATATGCAGCAGGATAAACTACCGCTCTGGAATTACCCTCATTGCCCGCCGATGCTACTATAGCAACATCATTAGCAACGGCAAAATCTATAATGGATTGCTCTATTTGCAGAGGATTCTTTTTGCTGCCCCAACTGCAATTCAAGACATCTACCCCCCGAATTGCAGCATATATTATTGATTCATAGCCGTTGGTAATATCTTTGTCTCCAGCTACAGAAGCTTTTATGGGGAATAAACGGCATTTGTTAGCTACACCTGCCATCCCCGTATTATTATTGACCATGGCGGCAGCTATGCCAGCGACCTCGATGCCGTGAGAAATGCTGTGGAAAGTGTTGCCAGGATCGCCTCCGTCAATTTCCCAAGTTAGGTTATATCCCAGATAATCATCAATATAGCCATTATTGTCATCATCAATACCATTGTCAGGTATCTCTCCGAAATTTGGGGCAATATTAGGAGCGATATCTTCATGTGTCTGCAATATTCCATTGTCGCTAATCCCAACCACAATATTGGTGTCTCCCTCGAAGCTATCCCATACCTGTAAAGCGTTAATAGTGCTAAGTAAAGTCTGCTGCGACGCAAGCGGATCATTAGGAATATAGTGCATCTCATTTAGGTAAACTGGTTCGGCAATTTCTATCTGAGGATTTTCTTCCATAATTCTTTGGCAAAATATCAAAGGATCTTCATCTCCTGTGAAATCAATAAAATATGTTCGCAGTAAAGGTTCTTCGGCTGTTCTTATCTTCTCGATTTTAAAATTATTCTTCATCAGGCGGTCTTTTTTGCTGCTGATGCGGTTATCTATCTTTTGGCTATTGATCAGCATTGGTTTAGTAAGAATAACACCTGGAATATTCATGATTGAATTAGATGATCTACTCCTAACGAAATCTTTTTTAAATCTGATCATAGCTTTATTAGGTACAAGATTTTCGATATCAGCTTGAATAACTTTAGATTTATGATGATCAATTTCCTGACTATAAGCCAAACAAAAATTTGTTATCGTAAAAATAATGACCAAATGGAAAAATAATTTTTTCATGCACACACATATTAATAGTAAATAAAACCTGTCATATCATACTTTTGTCAAACGTTTTGGAAAATAAATAATTTTACAGTTGAAAAAACTTTAGCTCATAAATTTTACAAAAGTCAATATTTTAATTATATTTACTTTTCTTATTTGTCAAAAAATTGAGAAATGTAAATGTCAAAGGATTTGAACCAGGAGCAATATGTAGTAACAGCCAGAAAGTGGAGGCCCATGCGCTTCGACGACGTAGTCGGGCAGAATCATATTACTCAGACTTTGAAAAACGCTATTAAAGCAAACAGAATACATCATGCTTATTTATTTAGCGGACCACGTGGAGTTGGAAAAACGACCACAGCAAGGATTCTCGCAAGAGCTTTGAATTGCGAAAATC
>CAYQTZ010000585.1:0-1603 GCA_964420565.1 uncultured Hyphomicrobiales bacterium | reverse complement strand
ATTTCAAGCCATTTTTTTTTCATTAAATGTGACATAATTCTTTTGGTCCACAGATTACGCAGAAGGCGGGTGGTGAAACCAACCTAATATTCAAATCTATCCTGTCTTGAGTAACCGCTTTTTTATTCTGCCCTGTAAAACATTGTCCTTTGGGTCAGGATTCTTTACTGCATGCCGGGATGATTATCGAAATCGGGGGCTTGGTCTTTATCATTTCGACCCTTTAGACGTGACGCTATAGGCATTTTACAAAGTTTTTATCAATATCCTCAGGCTTTCGTTGTTTCGCTACTACAAAAAAGGACCTATTAAATCCGAGGGTCTATCGCTAACTGTTTGCGAATATATTGCAGAACTGATTCAAGATTCCGAATATTAGAGCTTTCAACTGTAGAACTTTGACCATTGTGAAAATGATGCGGAAAGGTCTTCAACTTTGGCCAATGGGGCGCGTTATCCCATCGTCCGACATTTTGTCCCTCTTTTTTTTGCCACTGATAAGCATATTTTCTGCTTCCATCCTGGTAAAGATAATCTTTTACATATAATTTTGACCCATCGCGCAAAAAGATAACAACTCTCAATTCGTAACTTGTTCCAACTCTTTTGAACCGCTCAACTTGAATGTCCTGAACAATATCAGCATAATGCTTTAAAATTCTCAAGAACAAGATTTCAACTCCTCAATTTTTTCCTTCCAGTATTGAGCGCTTTCTTGAGCAAATTTCCACGCCATTAAGTCATCTTCCTGCTCAAAATCCTCGTTTTCCACTTTCTGTTTCAACATCTTTTGAAAATCTTCAAATTTCATGTGATACTTATCTTCAAACAATCGGACATCATTAGAAAATTCAGAATAATTGGATTGTGCCGAAAGCAAAAGCATATCTATCCCTGCTTCCTCAATATTTGAATAATGCAGCGAACTCAAAAGCTCCGAACTAATTCTTGTAGTTTTTTCTGTTTGCATATGTGTTCTCCTTTTCGAGTATAAGGCGTTACAAATTTTGGATAGCAGATTCAGCAACGAGGTAAAAACGACGACCCAAGCCGTGTTGGCAATCCTCGTAATACTGAACGGCCGCCAGAAACTCAGCCTGGGCTTCAGGGTCAAAAACAACTAAAGTCATCTGAGCATCCGATTAACTTCGGAAAACACTTCCTGTGAAGAAACGCCTGGTCGCTTACCCTCCTTGTATTCTTGATAACGACGTTCAGTCTCAGCTATCCAGGCAGCATCCATGTCTGTAAGTGTGTCTTCGTCAAGAGAACTCAGTAGGCGGTCAGCCAAAAACGCGCGCTCTTGTCCAGAAAGCTTGAGGGCTTCATGTTCTATTTTTTTCAATAAATTTGACATGCAACACCTCTTTAACCATTTCTTTATGTATTAAAAATATCAAAATTATTTATAATTCCAATAATTGATTTTTGAAATTCAATTTAGAAAATAACAATCTGTCGTGTCAAGAAAATTGCTGGAAGCAAGATTGTTGTTCGGGTTTCTCTTTTATATTCTAAGACCCCGGCATCGACCAAAAACTTAAGCCCTTTGTCCTAACCGTGGATATCAGGATTAACCATAATTTGGAAGAATTTCTTCCCA
>CAYQTZ010000584.1:0-1612 GCA_964420565.1 uncultured Hyphomicrobiales bacterium | reverse complement strand
CTGATATGATAATGAGAGCTCCCGACGCTGAGATATATTGGACACAACACAAACATAATATCTGGCATGTTACTCAGAGGCAAATGAGATTGAACACTTCGGGACGGTTAAGTTTTGAAGATATGGAATGTATGATGACTGGAAGTTACAAAGATGAATATAAAAATGGCGTGTCCGGATACGCAGTTGAAAGAGATTTCAATCCACAACCGCTCGGAGGATGGTGGCTACGATTCAAGATAAAGGTAAGTCAATCCAAGAAAATTAAGTTGTCAGTCGAAAGAGCAATTTGATACAATCCAATCTTAAATCCGTCCTTAAGTTTATCATAAAAGTAATTAGAGTATTAAGGTCGCAATTTGCGAGCATATAAACATAACTATATTTTAGTTTCGACTATCTTTAATATTAACTGCTATTAAATATATTTATTTGCATAGCTATTACATAACTTATCTTACCTGAACATTATTTTCCAAAATTCAAAAATAAAACTTGACAATTACAAGTTATAATTGTATATTGCCTTCAGATTATTTGACAACAATGAAAAAGACGAAATGAGATTAAATAAACAAAACTCAGATTATCAGTTATGGACACGAATAACTGATAAAGAAAAAGAAGAAATTAAGAAGTTCATGGCGGACTTCGGACATCTGACAATGGCTTCTGCTACCAGAGCATTGATACTCAAAGGACTCGAACATTATTACAAATATGTAAATAATAATTAACCTTTATATATATCCAAACAAATTAATTGAAAGGATAAAAAAATGATTGACTATCTAAAAGACAAACTCGAATGCGTAATAGCTCGCATTAACTTCTTACAGGATTATTGCAAACCAACGGACGCTAATATGCGGGAAATGGACATTTTATTAGACATCCAAAGCGAAATTGAATTTTTTATTAACAGGGGGATCAATGAGTAACACCAGACAAAAAGAACTGAAGACAATCCAAAAAAGCATAAGGATTACAGAAACGGCAAATAGCATATTGCAGAAACTCAAAGTTCAATGGGATAAATCAGAATCACAAGCAATAGAAACAGCTTTAGAAATTATTAAGGAGAAGATTGATGATAGCAGACGATAAGACACCGAAAACAGCTAAGGAATCAATGGCTATGCTAATGACAACGGCTCGCCGCAACTTATCCATCAACGCAACGAACCAAGCGATTGCTTCGGAAATGCACAATATATTCCATAACGATTTTAAGAAAGATACTGAGCATAAAGCACTCGCTATGCTGCTGGTGAATAAGTTTACATCATATATATTTGAAGTTTATTTAGGATTGGAGAGGGAGTGAGATGAAACTAAACATTAATAATAAGTTCAAAGATTTAATACCTTCACTTACTGAAGCTGAATACTCAGGACTTGAAAAAAGTATATTAGAAGAAGGATGCCGGGACGCTTTACTTGTTTGGAATGATGTTATTATTGACGGTCATAATCGTTATCAAATATGCACTGAACATGGTATTGACTTCAATGTAAAAACAATGAAGTTTGATAGTGATGATAGTGCAGTTGAATGGATATATTTTAACCAACTTGCTCGCAGGAATTTAACAGATACTAACCGTAAATA
>CAYQTZ010000583.1:0-1615 GCA_964420565.1 uncultured Hyphomicrobiales bacterium | reverse complement strand
ATGAAGTAGAGAGTATATTGTAGTAGACGCATATGGAATAAATTTCTCATCAAACTGGGAGCATTTGAATCTGCCTGCCATAGCGAAAGAAAATGATGCATTAGGCAGAATACAAGGCAAAGCATTATGGGAAGAGCGATATTCTATAGAAAAATTGGAGGAAATTCGAAATACTTTGGGGCGATATTGGTTTGCTTCGTTGTATCAACAAGAGCCCTCCCCCGCCGACGGAGGCATTTTCAATTCTCGGTATTTCAGATATTATGAAGAAAAAGACGGCATTTTGAAACTATACTCAGGAGAAACTGTGGAAAGCCATCTAATATCAAAATGCAGAATATATGCTGTAATGGATCTTGCTGTATCTGTAAGCAATAAATCGGATTATACCGTAATAATAATATTTGCTGTTACATCGGGATATGATATTGTTGTGCTTGATGTTATACGTGAACGGATGGAAGGAGCCGGGCATATAGCTTTGATAGAACAGATATACAGAAAATGGCAGCCAATCACGATAGGAATAGAAAGTGTGCAATACCAAAAATCCTTAGTTCAGCAGGCAAAGCGAAAGGGCTTGCCCGTTAAGGAATTGCGACCCGATAAAGACAAAGTGTCGCGTGCCTTGGCTATTGCCGCAAGAATGGAAGCTGGCTCTGTATATTTCCGTAATCATTCACATTGGCTTTATGATTTAGAAAACGAACTACTGGCTTTCCCAAATGGCAAGCATGATGACCAGGTAGATTCGCTTGCTTATGCTGCCACTATGATCAAACCTCTTACTAATTCCCTGCCTGTTGGATTTGATGGCAATAAATCGAATCACCGTAAAATTACGAATGGCTTTTGATAAATACTTTTAAAAAAAAGACTTGTGAATTGTTGAACATAGATTTTCTATTGATGATAGCAGAAATAATTGCCTAAAATATCAATAATTTTTGTAAATTAATGTAATATCAGTTATTTTGGGAACTTATTACAGAGTGATTATTTTGAAATAATAATATATATTTAAGTATAACAATAATCATAGGAGTACTCAGTGAAAAGGTTTACAGCTTTATTGTTCTTTATCGTATTTGGAGCATTGCTAACGCAGGGTTTCCAGTGTTCGTCGCCAGAAATGACCACAGCTAAATTAGCAATGAAACAAAAGGATTGGCCCAAAGCCGAAGAATTTTTAGAAAAAGAAGTCATGAAAAATCCAACTAACAGCGAAGCATGGATAATGCTTGCCGAAGTTCAGGAATTGCAAGGTAGAAACACAAGAGCAGTTGAATCCTTAGAAAAAGGTATGCCCAATATCAAAGACCCGAATCTTTTGATGAGAGGGAAGATATTAAAGTATAATATCTGGGTTAAAGTTTTTAATACAGGGATTGGTCATTTTAACGATTATTTCGATACCAACGACAAATCGAAATTAAAAGAAGCCGCTGAAGACATAGAATTAGCTATCAGGATTAAACCAAAGAAATTCAGAGCATACCCTATACTCGGAAGTATCAAGGAAGTAGCAGGGGACACAGCTAATGCCATCAAAACGTATGAGAAGTATATAGAATTAATTAGTCCAAGCCTTGATTTTGCTTCTGACAAGGGTATT
>CAYQTZ010000582.1:0-1616 GCA_964420565.1 uncultured Hyphomicrobiales bacterium | reverse complement strand
CAAAAAAGAGCCGGAGACAAAGTCAGATTAGATATCTGGCGAAACGAGCGGAATATCACCAAGACCGTCATATTAAAACCAAGAGATAGCGAAGATCTAACAGATAATATAGCTAAGAAAGGCGACGATATTTATAATGATAGAGAAGATAGTGCCAACTTCGATAATCTTGGCTTTTCAGTAGAAGCTCTGACAAATAAGCAATTAAAAGAGTACAACGTTGATAACGGAGTGCTGATCACCGACGTAAAAAGATACAGCGTTGCATACGATAGAGGATTATTCCCAAATGGAATTATTGTAAAAGCAGATCGTAAAAATATACATAGTGTTGCTGATCTTAAAAATGCTATCAATAGTAAGAAAAAGGGAGAAGTAATTCTTTTACAAGTTAAATATATTGATGCAAATAGAATAATTGCCATAGAGATACCATAATGAATATACTCATATAATAAGCGGAGTAGATCATCATAGTAAAAATGATATATCTGCTTCGCTTTGTTATCTTATAATAAACCTGACTCATTTAAGCTTTGAATTGATAATTATGATAAAGATAAGCAATCTACATAAGTCCTTCGGCAAAAAGCAAGTGCTTACAGGTGTGAATTTAGAGATACCTACAGGCGAAACAATGTGTATAATCGGCAAGTCAGGTTGTGGGAAAAGCGTTTTGCTGAAAAATATAGTCGGGCTATTATATCCAGATAATGGCTATATAGATGTTGATGGACAAGATATTGCTAAATTATCAAATCCTGAATTATTTGATCTGCGGCTCAAAATGGGATATGTTTTCCAGGGGTCGGCTCTTTTTGATTCATTTAATGTATATGATAATATTATTGTCAGTATGTATGAGCGTGGCGAGCGGGACGATAAAAAGATGACTGAAGAAGCTCTGCGAGTTCTTTCGGCTGTACAGCTTCTGCCGCCCTTAGAGGATAGAGGCAACAAAGAATTTGAAAAGGAATGGTCTATTCTGAAATATAAAAGTCCATCGGACCTTTCTGGGGGTATGAAAAAGCGGGTAGCAGTTGCCCGTGCATTAGTAGGAAACCCTGAATATATATTCTATGATGAACCCACTACTGGCTTAGATCCTGTAACCTCCGAGCAGATAGACCGTTTGATAGCAGAACTTTCTACCAATATGAATGTTACATCATTGGTTATAACTCACGATATGTTTTCTGTATTTCGCATAGCAAATTCTATTGCCATGCTGAACAATGGAATAGTTCAGTTCGAAGGTACCGTAAAGCAGCTAAAAGAATCTGAAGATAAAGACGTAATAGATTTCTTAGAGCGGTATATAGACAATCAAATATAACGTGTATTCCTATTATTTAAAAAATTCAAGCTTGTATTTTCCAATAAAATAATATCTCTTCTTATTTATTGACAAAAAATTATAACTCTTTGTAAGATGAGACCGAGGGGTGTTTGTGAAAAAATATATCCGATATATCCAATATATACAGTAAACACCGCCTAACCCCTCTTAAAAGAGACTGTGTGATAGCCCCTGATAACTCAAGAATTGATCCCCCTTGTATTCCCCCTTAAAATTAAGGGGGATTTTATCTTACTTCCCCGCTTGGTAAGAGGGG
>CAYQTZ010000581.1:0-1625 GCA_964420565.1 uncultured Hyphomicrobiales bacterium | reverse complement strand
ATAAGGGGAATGTCCATCAATTCATTGTTTTCTTTTATGATCTTGCAAACTTCATAGCCGTTCATTTCTGGCATCATAATATCAAGAAGGATTAGGTCTGGCTTGACTTTCTCTAAGATTTGCAAAGCTGTTTTTCCGCTATTTGCCACACTAAGAGAATAATCCTTTCCTAAAACACTTGATATTACCCTCAAATTATTGGGTTGGTCATCAACAATTAGAATTACATCTTTATTTTTAATATCCAAGGACATATTTACCTGCTATTATTATTTGAACATTTCCTTTAATTTCTGAAAGTTATCTGCTATTTCATCAAAATAAAATTCATCTACATCTTTCTTCAGTTTTTCACCCAATGATATTACTGAAGCAAGCTGATTATCTTCTCCAAAACGTATTACATCGTCAGCAAAATTATTTAATTCGTCAATTATCATCCTCTTTCTTAGATATTCTATAGTATCGAAGTATTTCTGTCTGAACGAAGCTTTTATTTCATCGGGAATGACCTCTATTGTGATCTGATCCTGCTCAGTTTCTGACGCAGTTACTACTGATTCCTCTAATACATCGTAATCCAAAAACTTTGCAATTTCGTTCAGCAGATGTACCCTCTGTATTGGTTTATGCAAATACCCATCGAATAATGCAATGATCTTCTCCGTTTGGCTGTGCATTGTAGATGCCGTAAGAGCTATCACCGGGATATTTTTTGTTTTCTCGTCATTCTTCAAGGTCTCAGTCGCCTGATAACCATTTACATCAGGCATCCTAATATCCATCAATATAAGATCAGGCATAAATTCTTTTGCATTTTTAATGGCTATCTCTCCGTTTTCTGCTTCATATAAAGTAAGATTTAATTCTTCTAAATATGACAATACTAAATTACGATTATGGAGTATATCATCAACTATCAAGACTTTAGCTGTTTTGAACACTATTTTATCATCGGCCCATTTAAAACCAGGGTCAATGTCAATTAATCCATCCGAGCATTTAATATTCGAAAATGAAACCGTGAATTTGCTGCCTTTGTTTGGTTCGCTTTCTAATGAAATCTCTCCCTCCATTAGCTCGCATAATCGTTTAGTAATGGCAAGTCCTAGCCCTGTCCCACCATAGATTCTGGAATCCTGACCTGATTGCTGGCTGAAAGATTCAAATATCCTTGTCTGATCTTCCTTTGCAATACCAATACCTGAATCAATTATTGAAATGCTAAAGTCAATTGCCCCTTTTTTGTCTGATAATTTATCAACTGATATCTTTACAAATCCCGATGAAGTGAATTTCACAGCGTTGCCTATCAGATTAAGAAGTATCTGTCGTAATCTTATTTCATCAATAGTGATATTGGAAGGCATTTCAGGATCAATTTCTGTAATGAAGTCTATCTCCTTTTCTTCTATTTTCTGTTTGAAGATATGCTGCATTTCAGTAATGATAACATTTAGGTTAACTGGCTCAAAAGATATATCAAGCCGGCCAGCTTCAATTTTCGATAGATCGAGAATATCGTTTATAAGCGACAGTAAGGTTTTTCCACTATTAAGAATAGTTCTCAAATATTCTTTATGCTTAACGTCGGAAATGCTATGTAGCATGACTTCGGTGAAGCC
>CAYQTZ010000580.1:0-1637 GCA_964420565.1 uncultured Hyphomicrobiales bacterium | reverse complement strand
GCTTCAGATAATTATGGTGCTTATGGCAGCCATGATGGAGGTAATTATGGCTATATTGGAAGTTCAAATTACGGTGTCTATGGTTATCATTCTCTTTATGGTAATATTGGTTATCTGGCGAGTTCATTTTATGGAGCCTATGGGAAAAACTCTGAATCTGAGAATTATGGTTTTCTTGGTACTTTAAACGAAGGGGCTTTTGGATATAACGACTATTATGATACTGAGGGTTATCTTGGTGGAAGGTTCGGGGTATATGGAACAGAAAATACATATGGAAATTATGGCTTTCTTGGGTATCTTTATGCTGGTGTTTACGGCTCAAATAATAATCTTGGGGCAGGTGTTTTTGGCATTTGTTCTGATGATTTTACTGGGATATATATTACAACAACAAGAGCTGGTGTTTATGGAGTTGACTATGATAGTGGCAATAGGGGTTATCTTGGAAGTTCATCTTATGGAGCTTATGGTAGCTATACTTCCTCTGGAAATTTTGGCTATTTAGGTTCTATTAGTTACGGAGTTTATGGAGAACATATTGATTCCGGACACTTCGGCTATATCGGTGCTTCAAATGCAGGGGTTTACGGAGAAGCATCGGGAATTTATCAATATGGTGTTCATGGTGAGAACTCAACTAATGGTACTTATGGTTATCTGGGAGGATATAATAGAGGGGTAGAAGGATATTATGATAATGTAAATTGGGGATATATTGGTGGAAATGGAGTAGGGGTTTATGGCTACAATAGCTCAAGTAATGGCAAAGCTATATATGGGAGTAACTATGCTGGCTGGGCTGGATATTTTTATGGCGATGTTTATGTATCTTTTGATGTCGGTATAGGAACCACATCGCCAGGATATGATCTGCATGTGATTGGCAATGCCGCAAAAACTTCTGGTATTTACTGGACTAATCTCTCTGATGGTCGCCTTAAAGATGTTAAATCAAAATACGAACGCGGAATTGAAGAAATTTCCCAGTTAGACCCAATAATCTTTAGCTTCAAAAAAGATAATCCTTTAGAAGTGCCATCCGACGAAGATTTTGTTGGTATAATTGCTCAGGATTTACTTGATATTTTTCCTGAAGCAATAAGCGAATATGGCGACGGCTACCTTGCCTACAATGCCGATCCGATCTTCTGGGCTCTAATAAATGCAGTAAAACAGCAGCAGGAAAAGATAAATTCTTATGAAGAAAAATTCCAAACTCAACAAAAACAAATAGAAGAATTGCTAAGTAAGTTTAATGAGTTACTTAAAAAAGTGGAGAGCAAATAGATTCAAAACGCTTTCCCATAGAATATCCTTCCAAAAGCTTATTCGCCTTCGGAAGGATTAATAAATCTGACAGCCGAGAATAAAAAAGTCGTAATTTTATATTCAGTTATACCATGAAAGTCCATAAATTGAGATAAATTAATTGAAACATCAGCATGTCTTAGCATCCATGTAGTTCCGTTAAAAATATGAGAAATTTGAGCATGGAAAAGCAGGGCGTATATGGATTGGAAAGCTTAGAGCTTCAGAACTCCAGGGGAGACTTGCTTAGTGTCTGTGAGGCTACTTACAACTCTACTCGGAAGATTCGTAACATCACAACTCTGGAAGCATACGAAACAAAAACT
>CAYQTZ010000579.1:0-1652 GCA_964420565.1 uncultured Hyphomicrobiales bacterium | reverse complement strand
GAGGGGGATTTTTATCTTACTTCCCCTCTTGGTAAGAGGGGATCGAGGGGTGTTTATGAAAAAATTTATCAAACTGATCCCTCCCCGACCCTCTTTTACGAGTCCCTACAGGCCGGGATCTGACGATTAGAAAGGGAGTAAGCCATTGATATGCAATCAAATGTGGGGGCATCACCCTCTTTAAAAGGGAGACAAAGTGGGATTTTCTTTTATTTTGCAATGGTCTTTTATGATTTGTGATTCATGCTCAGATACCACAGTACCAAATGTAAAAATGCTATAAGAATAGAGTATTTGGAGCCGAGTCAATAATATATATAAAAAATAAGTTGATTTTTGCAATTATGTTTATTAAATTGAATGATAATGATTTTTTCTTGTAATTGAAAAGGAAAACTTTATGTCCGTAATTGCAATTTTCAGTGCCACTCACTGCCACGGGGAGGAAGTAGCAATATCTGTAGCGGAAAAGTTAAATTATTTATATGTAAATGATGACATTCTCAATAAAGTTGCTAAGCGATTTGGGGTTGACCGAGATGATCTGATCACAGCTATCAAAGGTAAAAGAACTCTTTTCGGCAAGCAAAATAAGGACAAAGCTAAATATGTGGCTTTTATGAGAAGCGAGCTCGCTGAGATATTGAAAGAAGATAACATTGTTTTTAATACTTATGCCGCATATCTTTTACCAAAAAAAATCACTCATATACTCAGAGTTTGTCTTGTTGGCGATTTCGATTGGAGAGTTTCAAATCTCACCAAAAACAAAGTAAGCGATAAAGATGCACGGCAGCTTATAAAAGAAGAAGATGCTATTCTTTATAACTGGGTGAATTACCTAACCGGAATGACTCCATGGAACAAACGGCTTTACGATATAATAGAACCAATGCACGACAAAAGCATTGATGAAGCTGTGGATCTCATTATTAATAATGCTCAAAAAGACGTGCTGAAACCAACAGAAAAATCATTGAAATCTGTTGATGATTTCTTACTTAGTTCAAAAATAAATGCGTTCCTCTCAGAAAAGAAACATGACGTTACTGTTGCTGCTGACAGTGGCAAAGTTACTGTTTATATAGAAAAATATACTCTTCGCTTAGAACATTATAAAAATGAGATAAAAGAATTGGTAGAAAATATGGATGGAGTAAAAGAAGTGGAAGTTAGTATTGGCAAGAAATTCAATATGCCATCGGCTTTTCCGCCGGTTGATTTCGATATACCAAGGAAAATACTACTGGTAGATGATGAGGTGGAATTTGTGCAGACATTGTCAGAAAGATTGCAGACCAGAAAGTTTGAATCTAAGATAGCTTACGACGGCGAGCAGGCACTAAGTTCGGTAGATGAAGATACACCGGAAGTAATGGTGCTTGATCTGAAAATGCCAGGCATAGGCGGGCTTGATGTACTAAAGGAAGTAAAAGAAAAGCATCCTGAAACTGAGATTATAATACTTACAGGGCATGGCTCTGAAAAAGAAAAAGAAAAGGCATTCGAGCTGGGTGCATTCGCTTACTTAGAAAAGCCGGTCAATATAAATGTTTTATCGGACACTATGAAAAAAGCGTATGCTAAGATAAACAGAAATAAAAATGATACATAGATAAATAAGAAAATAAGATGATCTAATGCTTTATGAG
>CAYQTZ010000578.1:0-1657 GCA_964420565.1 uncultured Hyphomicrobiales bacterium | reverse complement strand
TAAAAAGAAAACACCCCTCGATCCCCTCTTACCAAGCGGGGAAGTAAGATAAAATTCCCCCTTTTTTATCGAAGATCCCGACTTGTCGGGAAAAGAGGGACATAGGGGGATTTTCTTTGGTTTTGCAATGGTCTTGTATTTTTTTAACGAATATAAAATGTATCGCTAAAAAAAATCCTTCCGAAAGAATTATCTTCGGAAGGGTTGTTTGATGTATTAATAGTTGTTTGATGTATTATAGGTCTAACCTAAGACTAAAGCGATGCAGTATTGCAGAGCCGCCATACTGAGCAAGTCCGTAATCTATATCGAAGCTCTCTGATCTGTAGCCAACACCTGCGGCTAAGCCAGCAAAGCCACGATCAGTCGAGGGGGTAGTATTTGATCTGATCTGATTATCATATCCGAGCCGCAATTGCAGAGATTCGCCAAGGTAAAGCTCGCCACCGACAGCAAAATTACTGAATTTATCGAAAAAACCATCTGTCTGGTCTGCTAAATGATGAAAAGTAAAATTAACGAGCAAAGGTAAACCTTCGAGTCGGTGATTTACCCCAAGCCGGATGTCAAGTGGAAGATTCTCGTAGATATCGTTATAAGCTACAATCTGAGATCCGACATGAAGAACAGAGGCTCCGATATTTGTTCTGCCATCTGGCAATAGATATAGAATTCCTGCATCTACAGCAAAGCCAAATGACGCATCGTTTTCGATGTTTATGTAGAGCAGTTTGAGAGTAGCCCCCCAGTAAAGATTGCTGTCGAGCATATTGGCATAAGTGCCTTGCAAAGCAATATCGTTAGCACCAAAAGTGCCGTTTATATTGCCAAATTGATCTGCTGCATCAAAGGAACCATAGTTGGTATAAACAACAGAGCCGGCGAAAGTTCCGAGCCCCTCGTAATATTTAATATAGGATACATTCCCGCTGTTGATATCCAGCACATGCTTCAGGAATGATACTGAAAAGCGTTTTTCGTCAACTGTGGCAATTGTAGCTGGATTATAGAATACTGCACTTGGGTCACCAGCCATGGAAACCATACATCCGGCAAGAGCTGCACTGCGGGCACTGCCATTATATCTCAGAAACTGAAAAGGCGATGTAGAGCTGGCTATGGCAATATTAGAAATCATAATTGATACGATAAGCAGAGATAATATTTTTCTATTTGTCATATTTTTCCCTTTTGACTAATTAGATTAATTTCTGATTAAATCTGTCAGATAAATTTTCAATTCTATTGTTTTCTTTATTGATCCGACGTTCAAGTTTCTTTAAATCTTCTTCTGATGGTAAATCTTCAGGTTTTATTCCTCTTTCTAATAAGATATTACGAACAGAAGTATTATTTGTTATATGTTCTTTGGAAATGTAATTTTCTGAGTTCAAATTTTTATCTTTAATATTGAAAATGGTAATCTCAGTTGCAAAGTCCTTTGCTTTTATTGTTATAGTCGGTAGAAAATCTGCTAAAGCTCGTGAGGGGGGAATGCTAAGCTTTTCTTTCATCCTTTTTGTTGTAATTCCAAATAGAGCTGTATCACCTTTACTTCGGATTATTGCGAAGCTTCTTTCATTGCCAGTTTTATCGAATATTAACTGAGAAAAGTCTTTTTCAGAAGCTGTAAGTTTTTTCCTTGCTTGCAATCTTT
>CAYQTZ010000577.1:0-1657 GCA_964420565.1 uncultured Hyphomicrobiales bacterium | reverse complement strand
AATAGGTAGTTTCCAGAGATTCATTAAAAGACGCGGAGCAAATCCTTGGTGTTATAGATATCTTTGGATAGCTGCTGCATCTTTTTTGATACTATCAATACCTGTTAATAATTTAAAGTTCGACAATCCCAACCCCGAGTATTATATTAAAGTGTTTTCTTCATTAGTCTTTATATGGTATCTTCCAAAACTCCCAATATTTGTTGTGCTACTTGTTAAAGACATTATCAGATTATTCATATTCCTTGGTAAAAAGATCTATGATAAAGAGAAAGTCGATAGTATTCCTCGACCACCTTCGAAATGGGCTGTTGTTGGATGGTATCTTGCGATATTGCCTTTTGCATTATACATCTATAGTTCTGTTGTTACCACAAGCGATTACGAAGTAAAAGAAGTCGAAATATCCCTAACGAACCTACCGCAAAATCTCGATGGATTAAGGATTGTGCAGATATCAGATTTGCATCCTCCGTCCTTTTATACTTTGGAATCTTTCTGGCAGGTCAGGCAGATAGTTAGCAGCTTATCGCCTGATATTATAGTTATTACAGGAGATTTTGTAAACAATCATCCTGATGAGCTTGCATTTATCTATGATGAATTGAAATTGTTTAATGCCCCTCACGGCGTTTACGGATGTTTAGGAAACCACGATCATTATATGACTGATGATCTGCATGAGATATTGATACATAATATTGAAGCAATTGGCATTAATTTATTGATAAACGAGAATATTACTTTAGAGATAAAGGGAGCCAAGCTGCAATTAGCCGGCGTGGATAATTCGAGCTGGAAACTTGACTTTGGGGATTATGATAAGACATTTGCCGGGATTACTGAAGCTTATCCTACTATTCTGTTATGCCACGATCCTGTGGATTGGCAAAACAATGTAAAGGGCAAACGCAGTGCAGATCTTACATTATCAGGGCATACTCATGGTGGTCAAATAGGTTTCGATATTTTCGGACATGAATTAGCGCCTGCTGTTTGTGCATATAATTACTGGCGCGGTTTGTATAAAGAAGACAATCAATATATTTATGTGAATACTGGATTGGGTACAGTAGGTCCACCAGTTCGTATAGGACATATACGACCTGAGATCACATTGCATATCTTACGGAAGCCAAGCAATCTCGCGGTAGAGAAGACTTTTTAGAATATCGATCTTTTATTATCATGCTGATAATATAATGTGTTGGAAGAGCGGGGCTCGCTCCATCACCATAGGTAAGAGCAGATCAAGTGGGAGTCTGATCAAGAAATCCTAATTTATATTGCTGAAAGAAGCCAAAAAAACAAATATAGACTAAGAGCTTACAAATTAAAAAACCCAGATTGGGACAACCATCTGGGTTGAAGTATATGGGCGAGCGACGAGACTTGAACCCGCGACCACCAGAGCCACAATCTGGAGCTCTACCAACTGAGCTACGCCCGCCATATTAAAGAACTACAATTATAATAAAATTATTTCATATTTGCAAGTACTATCTACTTTTCATCTGTCTGATTTTGAATATATTTTGATCATAATTACCATTTGAGAGTATTGCAAAATCAAATGACTGATCCCACCCCGACCCTCCCTTATGAGACTGTGTGATAGCCCCAAGTCAAGGAAAAAGTTGAGATGTATGAAATAGTG
>CAYQTZ010000576.1:0-1669 GCA_964420565.1 uncultured Hyphomicrobiales bacterium | reverse complement strand
TCCGCAACAATCTTATTCATTTAATCCCCACTTGTTTTTCCCTATCTGCAAGTTAAGATAAGTAAGTTGAAATAGCAAGAATTATACTGATAATTTCTTATAAACTAAAATAAATAGTGTGCATTTTTGTCAATTATAACGAACAAATTGAAGAAACCAAAAGATGTGGAGATATGATTTACAAGATTTTTTTAATAGCAGCAGTTTTATTCTTATTATCAGTTTTTAATGCATTCAGCGAAACTAAATCCGATGAAAAATTCAAGTTGGGGCAATCTTATGAGAAAAGTGGGGACTATATGTCGGCTCAAAGAATATTCCTTGACTTGTATGAATCAAATAAGTCAAATCAGGAATATTTTGACGCTTTGAAACGCTCTTATTTGGCACTGAACCAGTATTCTGATCTGCTCAGAATAGTTGAAGCTCGTTTTAATAGCTTTAAATCAACGGATATGTATGCGCTTTATGGCGAATTACTTTGGCGCACTGGACAAACGAAGAAAGCTAATCAAATTTGGTCGGAAGCTCTCGAAGATCAAAGAAACCCACAAGTACATAAAACAATTGCCGAATCACAGATTAGTTTATTCCTTTTTGAAAAAGCCATTGAAACATTTATTGAAGCAAGAGAAAAAACTGGAAATAATGCTCTTTTCGCCGATGAATTAAGCCAGCTTTACATCGCTACCGGGGATTATTCCAAAGGAACAGCAGAAGTTTTGGTGCTATTCGAGAAAACCGGTAATATTGCCGTTGCTCAGGGGCGGCTATCGGCATTGATGACAAGCGAAAAAGCTGAGGAACACATCAGCAATATACTTAAGAAAAGAGCTTCAGGAAAAAGCATTGCTTACAAAAAGCTCTATGTTTGGTATCTTCGACAGACAGCTCAATTAGAGGAAGCTCTTGAATTAATCATAGAAATTGAGCAGCTCAGCAATAATGAAGGTAAGGAGATCTATGATTTTGCAAGAACTTCTTTGTATGACGATCAATATGATATTGCACTTAAAGCTTTTGATAAATTGATCCAGATGGGCAATAATACAAGATTTTATAGGAATGCTGAATATGAATATGTAAGAACACTCGAAGCAAAGCTCAGAAATCAGTCAGATATACCTGAGGATCAAGTGAGAGCCATAATCTCAAAATATGAAAGTATTATAGCCGAACGTAAAAATGACAGGAATGCCAGAGATGGACAGTTCCGTATAGCATGGCTTTATCACACTTATCTAAGAGAAAATGAGAAAGCTACAGAATATTTAGAGAAGCTCGTTTCTGCGAGGATTTCTGACAAGATCAATGGTGATGCTTTGTTGCTGCTTGGAGATATTAAATTTGAAGCAGGAAAAACTGAAAAAGCAAAGACCAACTATGAAATACTTATAGAGCATTTTTGCAATAGTTTGCCGGATCAGTGCTTTGAAGCTAAGCTAAGATTGGCAGATATAATGTTTTTCTCCGGGAATATTGACTCGGCTAGAGCCATGTATGCAAGGATCACTAATAATTATGATAAGGATCATATGAATGATGTAATTGAAAAGATAGTACTTATAGACCAAAATAAATCCAATGAATTTGCTATGCAAACTTATGCTGAAGCAGAGAAATTTGAAAGGCAGAAAAAATTTGATGATGCTATTGATAAATATAAACA
>CAYQTZ010000575.1:0-1672 GCA_964420565.1 uncultured Hyphomicrobiales bacterium | reverse complement strand
CTCGTTTTTTCAACTCTGCTTATGTGCCTGAAAAGGTTGACAAAGCTTATTTCAAATTCTCTGTGAATGGAATGCTTGGTTTTATACCAGATTCTAAGGACCTGTTTGTACCAGTGCTGCCTTCAGCTCAGGTAGATTTCGAGGAGCTTAATAAATATATGAAATATGATTTTACAACAGGTGATATAACAATACTTGATACTGCAGGACTAATCCACTATGCTTTTCTTGTTGTAATTAACGAAGGGCTGTCAGAGGGTTCAATCAAAGTACCCACCTCTGCTTCTACTATTATGGGTAATAAAGATACAGTATTCTATCTGCCGAATGACGTATTAAAGCAGTTAGTACGCGAAATGAACGTTGGCGGTATAAATATCTATGAAGCCTTACCCATAGAAATGCAACGGCAGTTAGATTCCGTTGTAACGCAGTTCCCCGAAACATTTAACTTGCCTCCGGGTGCCGATATCAATACATTAGCAGCAGGCGTACCGCAAATAGAAATTGGCTCTCTTTGGGGAACTGAACTTCTTCTGAGGTTTATCCCACCAGTTGATATGGGGAAAAATGTAGGCGATTTTGCTTTCTGGGGCATTGGGCTTAAGCATAGTATATCGCAATATTTCAGAGATAGTCCTTTCGATATGGCGGTTCAGTTTGTCTATCAGGGTACTCATCTCGAAAATGAAGTAGGAGTAACCAAAGCGGAGCTTACAGCAAATGCCAATATGTATAATTTAAATCTTCAGTTCAGCAAGGATATTTCAGGGGTAGTGGATGTATATACAGGATTTTCCTATGATTTAATACACATTAATTCAAGCTATAAATACTATTTGCCTGTTGAGATCCAATGGGAACTTGGCTTGTTGGAATGGCCTCATCATAATCCCACCCCGGGTTTTCCAGGAGATAAGAATCCGCAGACGACAAATCTTATACTGAGAGATTCTAATCTGAAATGGACTCTCGGCGTTAAGAAGGATTGGGGTCCGGTAGCTTTTTTTCTTGATTATAATCTTGGTGAGTTAGATATCTTCACCGGTGGTATTCAATACAAATTCTAAATTTATGAGGGAATAATGAAGTTAATAGACGGTAAACAAATTGCAGCAGATATTAGAGCAGAGCTCAAAGATCTTGGCAAGACACTATTCGAGGAAAAAGGCATAGTACCCTGCATAGCTCTTTTGCTCGCAGGCGATAACCCGGCATCAAAAATATATGTGAACATGAAAGATAAAGCCAGCAAAGAGATTGGCTTTAAATCTATTATCATTGACAAATCCTCAGATATTTCGGAAGAAGAAGTTTTGAATATAGTTAATGGATGGAATAATAACCCAGAGATATATGGGATTTTAGTGCAATTACCTTTACCCAGCCACATAGACGAGCAAAAAGTGATCACGTCAATTTCTCCTGCTAAGGATGTGGACGGATTTCATCCTGAGAATATGGGACGGCTCGTACTTGGTTTGCCGGGATTTGTGCCTTGCACTCCTGCCGGTATCGTAGAGCTTATCAATCGAAACGTGGATAGCGTAAAAGGTAAGCATATAGTAGTAGTTGGTCGCAGTAATATTGTAGGCAAACCAATAGCGAATCTGATGTATCAGAAGAATCCATCTGCTAATGCTACTGTTACAATTTGCCACACAGGCACTGA
>CAYQTZ010000574.1:0-1675 GCA_964420565.1 uncultured Hyphomicrobiales bacterium | reverse complement strand
CTTTGCCATTTTTCTTTTCTTATCTTATCAATACATTATGGATTAGAAAATAAAATTGTCAGGTGGTTTGCTCTTGCCGCCGCTACTTTGCAATCAGTCTGGTACGATTTCGGTTTTTCTTCAGCGAGGTGTAAATAAAACAAAAAAAATACCTGAGAAGAGTGAAGGCATTTTTTTTTGTTTTTTCTTTTTTTAAAAATAATTATATCTAAATATCATTTTTCAATCACTAAGAGGAGGAAAGCCATGAGAAAGCACCACAAAGCAGAACTAATGTATCATCTCGTCCTGACGGCTAAATACAGAAAACCCTTCTGGATTCCTGATGATATTATTCAGAAAGCCATCCATTCAGCTAAAATGACGGTTCACGAATGGGTAAACGACAAAGATCACTTGCATCTATTGATTGAATTGCCACCAACTATCTCTATATCGAAGGCAGTGGAAATCTTCAAAAGCCAGACATCACGCCAAATGAAATTCAACTATTGCCGGGACTGGCACTCTTGGAGTCGTGGTTATCACATCTCATCTGTAGGCTCAGAGCAAAAAGTAATCGAGGATTATATACGCCGGCATTTCAAGTAAAATGAATCCCCCCCTTGTGAGACCAAGGGTGGGGTTTTCTTTTCTTTGCACATCACCAACTATAGACTGCTGATTACCAGCATCTGACCACCAACCAACAACAAACTCCGCATTCCGCAATGTCCGCAGACACTTTGCGGACTTGCGGACATTTTTCGTACAGTTTAAATGGGGACCATCTTGAGTGATCCCCCTTCAACAATTAACTCCAGCCCTTTATTCTATTATTCAACGCTTCGATCTCTTGCTTAAAATATCCTACTCTATCAGCCGGTATCTTGTTATATAATACATGTGGTTTTAACTCCTTGTGATCTTTCGTACGCCTGACCATACCATTGATATATTCTTGATCTATGTTCGGCATATGAACATAAAGACTTAACTCAATATCAAGCTCCTCCGAATCCTGAATAGAACAACACCGATTCACCAGATCCTGTACAGCAATTGCACCTCAGCTCCATAAGCAATGATCTTTCTCTTTTCTGATTCGTCAAGCAGAACGATCCAGAACTCAGCAATATTGAAGTTTGCACCTTCTGCTGGCCGTTCGTTAAAGTATATTCCTTCGAGACGACCGTGAAGTTTTTTTGTCACTTCCCCCGTTTCGTAGCAGATGAAGTCAGCAGAGTCGTGCCTGATCTTGTATTTTACATTCGGATTCTCAAGCGGATAAACGAATACCGAATCCTTTGGCTTTTCTTCTTTCTTGACCGTATTGCCTTTACTATGCTTCCCGATTATTTGTTTTATGTCAAACATATTATTTTCCTTCATTGGTTATTAAACTATTTAGTTTATACTCATGCTTCCAGGGTTTTCCTGTATCCTGGATGTAACCGTCATTTCTTGCATCGAATATCATATTCAATGCTCTCGTATTTTTCTCAGGGTTTTCGACCACATCCAACATCTGCAAAATCCTATCTATTAAATCTGACTCCTTGATAATTTCATCCGGCACTATTAGTGTATTCCATAGCTTGACTTCCTTTGGGTCGATATTCTGTGTAAGCGAGTACTTGAATATAATGCCCCACATGGATATTAACAAAAGGATGTGTATATTGTAGAATAGTAA
>CAYQTZ010000573.1:0-1679 GCA_964420565.1 uncultured Hyphomicrobiales bacterium | reverse complement strand
ACAGATTCTTTTGCGGCATTATAAAGTTTTTCAACTCGGTCTATGCCGAACTTTCCACGGCTAATTTTTCTTACAATATTACAAAGCGTTTCAATGCCAATGGATACAATACGTTCAGGGCCAGGATAATTTTTAATCAGATACATTCCAGTTTTTGTGGATGGTTTAATAATATCGCCAAGTTCTGGAAATATTACAAAAATAAGATCTTGAATCTGATTATTCATGGCTGTTCGGCGTTCCATCGCCCGTTCCCTTGCATGAGTAAGCCTGCGCAACTGAGCGGCAGCACCTTCAGGAACAACAACTGTCAGAGAATGACCCAGCGAGATAACATCTGCGATCACACGAGGGTCTTTTTTGTCGGTTTTGTTAGGAGAATTACCCGTCAGTTCTTTGACCCTTTTCGTGTGCATTGGATTCACCTGAACCAGTTTAACCGGTTTCTTTCTCAAATAATTCGCTATGGGTTCCGCATATGGCCCTGTAGATTCAAACCCGATGACAACCTCATCAAGCATATGTTTTTCTTTAAACCTGCAAAGCTTTTCCCAAAATTTATTAAAGCTTTGACCGCTGTTATAGAACTGAAATGGTTTCATATCTTGATTTTTAGGGGTTCTGAAATAACCATAATGAATTTTTTTGCCGATATCCAAAGCAACAACAAGCGTTTTTTCGTTGATAGTTTTAATTTTTTCAGCTTTAATAGATTTCATGGCTATGCTCCTTTTCTGATTTTGGATTACCAACCAACGTACTGTAACCAGAATCGAAATGAGTATAGCCTTTTTGATTTAAACACAAGGCTTACTGCAATATAGCAAGCTTTGCGTGAGATTTATCTTGACGATCCTAATAGTGAGTCATAATATAAGTCAAAAAGACTAAGGAGGTGAGTCTATGGCACAGATAACAATTCGCGATATGGACCCGGAAATAGAGCAAGAAATTCGAAAAATATCACGTATGACTGGAAAGTCTCTTAACAAAGTCATTTTGGAAATGATTTACAATTATACCGGGTTTAACAAAAAAAAACAGACACCAACGGCAGCTTCGTTAAGAAAATTGTCAGGCGGTTGGAGCAAAAAAGAGGCTATTGATTTTCTGAAATCTATAGCGTCATGTGAACAAATAGATGAGGACATGTGGAAATGAAGATCTTGCTGGACACAAGTGCCTACGTCGGATTTAAAAGCGGGACAGAAGAAGTGATTGATAGCATTACAAGTGCCGAAACGGTCTTATTTTCTCCTGTTGTTCTGGGAGAGTTGATGTTTGGATTTCGTAACGGCAACAAATTCAAAGAAAACATGGATGAACTAAATAAATTTTTAGAGCATAAAGTGGTCGAAATTGTTCACATCGGGAAAACAACTTCAGACCGTTATTCCAGAATTGCCCTCCATCTTAAACGTCAAGGGACTCCGATACCGAGTAACGACATCTGGATCGCGGCTCAAGCCATAGAACACGGAGCAGAACTTATCACGTTAGACCGGCACTTTGAACACATTGCCGGACTAATTTATACAATTTTTTGACTTGGATATTGTCTCACGCAAAGGAGCTAAGATTCTAAATTTATAATCCATTGACAACCCTTGTGATACCATCACGAATCCACAATTATCTTCGCAATTTCGTTCTCAGTCACAATTTTTTTCTTTAAATTA
>CAYQTZ010000572.1:0-1681 GCA_964420565.1 uncultured Hyphomicrobiales bacterium | reverse complement strand
TCACATTCTTGATCAAGAGGATAATATCCACCCGACTACCCATACGTGGAATCGAAAATTCAAAAATGATTCTACCTTCGTAGGGAAGCAAGATTGGTTTAAGAATTAATATTTGCTCTTGCCAGGCATGAATTTGATCAAGTAATGCTCCAGAATTTTCAGATAGTTTACCCAAAACAGATGATTCTCTTTCATTCAGAAAACCATTGATGCTATTTGAGTAAAATGATCTTTTCATTATTCAGCAGGCTTAAATGATGATTTTTAGTAATTTGTATTCTAATAATTTGAATCAAAGATATATGAAATTTGCGTACTAAAAGAAATTCTCTAATGCAGAATGCTGAAAATTAGTACATATAGGGCACCAACAGCAAATCAAACCAATTTATTCCCCATCTTCGCAAATCAAAGCAAGATATTGAGGAATAACAATGACAATCGAGCAATTACCAGATACAGATAATGTAGTATTCACCCACTACCACTGCGACAACTTCAACCAGGGCCACAAAATCCACAAGCTTACAGCCATAAACGGCTCAACCAACCAGGTCTGCTCCTGGGATTGTGGTAAAGAGGACAAACAGAAAGAAATAAAAGCCATAGAAGCCTTTCACAACTTTATTACGATCGAATGCAACCGTTTTACAATCACCCACTGGAACCAGAACCGCCCGGAATTCGGACCGGCGCATATCAATGAACGGTACCTGGAACTAACCGGTAAAGAACTCCACTTCTCCTACCCACAGCATATAGATCTCTCCAACTACCTCTGGAAGAAGTACGGCAATAATTACATCGATCATCCCCGGCTGGATAACCTGGCACTGCTGAATAACTTTCTGGGAACGAGTGATGATCCATCAGGCAGAAGCTATCCTACACAACGGGTAATGCTTATTGCCAAAATCTATAGCTCTGAAATTCGGGGTAAGCTTAAAACAAACCTCAATTCATATCAACCGGCAGCAAAACCATTCATCAGCTACTTAAACGGTGATGCTGAAAAACTACATGCGTTTCTCAAAGCAGAATATGCCGGGAAGAAAGGAAAGATGATTGCGGTGATGATTCATGCTTTGAAACAATTAGGGCTGATAGCATATTATACCCGTACAGAACTTTTCGATGCCATAAGAGTTGACTTTGGAGATATTGGCAGTAATGAAAGCATTAACAAATATCTTCGATTGCAAGGATTTGAATTGGATTATTCAGCTCAATCTCAAATAAAAGAGCATTCTCATCAGATTAGACATCTGCTTAATGACTCTATTGAGTAAGATTGATGTAATATTGCCATATACGGGAATATTGAAGTAGATTATTTGTGTCGCAAAGGTCTATTGTCTCATCAAGCTTCCAAATTTTATAATCTTTTGTTCCCTCTATGTTTAGTAATTTCATGAAGCTTTCCCATCCAAATTCATCAGGTCCTGGAAATAGAACATGATATATCTTTGTGAAAGATTCAAATGTCAATTTAAATCCAACCATAAATGCCGTGTAGCCTAATACATCTTTTATAATAAAAAATCCTGTTTCATTGAATCCTTTTTTACTAAAGTGTTTATACTTACCGATAATATCCTTTTCTGGATTTTTCAACTGCTCCTGAAGCAACTTTGCACATGGATTTAATATTGCATTATAACCAAAGTGAGAAAACATCAAC
>CAYQTZ010000571.1:0-1681 GCA_964420565.1 uncultured Hyphomicrobiales bacterium | reverse complement strand
TGTTATATTTACTACTCCTCATCGCTTTTTTATGCTACATGATTAGCTTACCAAGCGGGGAAGTAAGATAAAATCCCCCTTTTTTATCGAAGATCCCGACAGGTCGGGAAAAGGGGAACATAGGGGAATTTTCTTTGGTTTTGCAATGGTCTCGATCTATAAATAATTACAGAACTGTAGAGTAAAAATTTGGATTAGATACAAAAAAAGCAGCTCTTATTTAGAGCTGCTTTTCATTAAATTTCTTGATCCAGGGATTTCAAAAATTATCAACGGCAGAGTTGAAATCCGGGAATACTATTTATTAATACCTTCTGCGACTATTGAAGTTATTATTGGTTTTTTCTCGTGCCTGATTGACAACGAGTTTTCTGTCGCTAAGTTCATAATCGTTAAGTTCTTCGATGGCCTGCATACCGCCGTTTTGTTCCATTTCAACAAAACCAAAACCTTTTAATCTGTTAGTTTCGCGGTCTTTAATTAATTTCACGGAATGAACGGTTCCGTATTCTTCAAAAAGTTCAGTTACTTGTTCTTCGGTAACACTATATGGAAGATTTCCAACATAAATATTCATAAAAAAATCCTTCGTAAAAAAATATATAATATCTCTGCCCATTGCTACAACGTCGTAGCAAAACTATTATTTTAAATTATTTTTAAAAAATAAAAATAATTTCAATATTTATAGAGAACGCAGTTAATATTCATTCCAGCGCCCACAGAAGTAAAGACTACTATGTCGTCTTTTTGAGTTTTATGAGGATCTAATTTGCCTTTTTCCAATAGGTCTATTAATGTGGGCAATGTAGCCACAGAGCTGTTGCCAAGCCATGAAATAGTCATGGGCATGATGTTTTCAATATGCTCTTGTGGCATATCGGTTATATCATGTAATGCAAAGAGACGCTTTAATATCTCTTCGTCCATTTTGTTATTTGCCTGATGGATGAAAACTTTTTTTACTTCAGTCAAAGGAATTCCAGCTTTAGCTAAAGTTTCTGCTGCGAGACCTGGTACAGTTATCAACGCATATTTATATAAGTTATGTCCGTGCATTTTCAGGAAAAGTTTGTGTTCTTTATACTCAGGATTATATGATCTATCCATCCAAAGCATATGGCTGTGTTCAATAGTATCGGATCGGGAAGTATGCGCCAGTATCCCTATGGGCTCCTCGCTTTTTATAGCTTCGAGTATAACTGCACCGGCACCATCGGAATATATCATTGAATCGCGGTCGTGAGGGTCAGATATTCTGGAAAGCGATTCGGCTCCAATTACCATTACGCGACGGGAGTGGCCTGTTTTGATATAAAAATCTGCTTGTATTACTCCTTGTAACCATCCTGGGCAGCCGAATATTAGATCAAACCCAACAGTATATGGGTTTTTAATGTTGAGCAGCTTTTTCACGCGTGATGCCAGACTTGGCACAAAACTTGAAATTCCTATTTTTGCATCTATGTCTCCGAAATTATGAGCTACGATAATGCAATCTAAAGTTTCAGGGTCAATCCCAGAAGATTCTATAGCATCTTTTGCTGCGAAATAGGACATATCTGAAGTTACGTATTCATCTTCTAAGTAGCGGCGTTCCCTGATGCCTGTAATTTTTTCAAATTTCTCTAATATCTCAGCATTTGGTTTATCTATAGGAGTGCCTTTTGACTCGAAGAAC
>CAYQTZ010000570.1:0-1685 GCA_964420565.1 uncultured Hyphomicrobiales bacterium | reverse complement strand
TAGAAACTGGCGCTAACATTCGAGCTTCTTGTTTTATTAGAATCAGCAAGATACCGGTCAAAGGTTTTGATTAAAATATATGTTGCTCTTACAACATCAAAGTCCCAGAGTTTCCTGTAATACTTGAAGACAAATTCTTTATATACATAAGGGGTAACGTTAGCAGTTCTGTTTTTAATAGCAGCTTTATCCTTAATTTTTGCTGGCTTCCGAACTTCAAGTAATGCCCATGCTATCTTAAATGCTTTGTGAGTATGATTCTTTCCAAGTTTAACCATAAGTTTTGCTGCAGGTTGACCAATAAAGAACCAATCGTGCCAATACTTTTGTCTTGAAGCGCCGCAAACAAAATCAACACCCTTCGCTGCCTCATCTTCTGGCATCTCCAAGAGGGCTTCGATGCAGCCTTTTTTTACATATGGATTTTCTGTTTGTAAGTTAGTAATAATATCTAACACATCTGATGGGATTTTGTTAGCCACCTTCTTGAGATAAGCTGACTCTAACCAGTAAGGATAACTAGCTGTTCCGGCTGTTTCATCTTTGATGGGTTCGGGAGTGTTACTAAAGAATCCCCTCTCTTTTAAAGGAGCCAACCAATAAGGATTTTTGAGCCTTTGAAAGAAATAGGCACGGTACTGCGGTCTTACCAGAAGACTGACAGTGCGATCAACATCTTCACTACTTGGTTTTTCCATCGACATATTTATTTTTTCAACTACCCCTTCAATTTCTTCCTGGCCAGAATAAAAAAACCCGACAAGTGCCCTTAAAGCTTGTTCAAAACTTGCAAACTTTTCGATAAGAGTTTTTTCGTTCACTTGTACATCCATCCCGGGACTCTCATGTGCTCGCTCTACAAACCATTCTGTAATATATAACCAATGATCTATCACGGGGGTTAAACTTTCTTCTAAACCTGTACTTTCAGATGAAAGCTCTAGCAGAAGAGCTTTTGCCTTTTCTTTCTTTGTTAGGGACACTTCTTGATGTTTGTTTAGAAACTTGTTTATCATTATGAGAAGCTTGGGTGGAATTGAGTATGGCTGTTCAATTAATCTCTGCTCATCTTCTTCATCTCTCGAAAACAAACTGAAAATCTGAGCATTCTTCCACTCTTTAATTATTGGCTTTAGTTCCTCTAGATAATCCAGTCGCGGAGATACAATTTTTCCTGCGACCACTTCCGGCAGTCTGTTACGAATCTCTCGAACCGCATGAGCAATAAATCTCACACGTCCAGGAAAGCCATTGTCTGTCAGTAATTGGACAGCACCCTCATATAGTTTCGATAGAGATGGCTCAACATCTTTCAACGAATTTAATATTTCCTGTTGGTAATCGTGCATAATGGCTTGTATTAACAATTTATTCTGAACCCAAAGGTGCGAGTTTTTTCTTATTTTCGGTAGATATCTTGAGTCTTCGAGGAAGGCAATTTCTTCGAGGATCAGGCCATAGAGTTATTTAAAATATATCCTCCAAGTCATCTGAGATAATTGTTTCTTCTTTCACAGGTGGCTTAGATCGTTGTTTTTGTTGTTTAGTAAAAAGGTTTCCCTCTTTTTTTATAAGCCCCTTGGCCCTTTTTGTTTTCGATATCTTAGGTTTTTCAAATTCCAGAGCTTCGTCACTGTTAGTCAAAGAATTATTTGTTTCCCAGGCTTTGTATTCTTCAAGTACAC
>CAYQTZ010000569.1:0-1694 GCA_964420565.1 uncultured Hyphomicrobiales bacterium | reverse complement strand
TAGCTATCTCTTGTAGCTATTCCTCTTGCAGCCCTCTGCTTTGCACTTTTCTCATTGATGTCCATTTCGCTCGATTCTGTGGGCTGAATGAACGATCCTGTCAAGTATGGCGTCAGCCCAAAAAAAAAGAGGTGTCCCAAAATATTGCTTGATATACCTGGGGGAATTACTCCGAAACAGGGGGGATACTTTAAAACGAAATGCCTGGGGTACTTTGAACGAAAGATCTACATGACAGATGGCTATAACACGATCTCTAATATTCATGAAGGGCAACATCATATTTCGATCTCTATTTTTTTTGTATTTTAATCAAGATTATCTTACATTGATAAAAAATTGTATGAATTTTTTGCTGTAATGCTTATGCCAAACAATTCAAATGAAAATATGTTCCGAAAGGAATCTGAAATCCTCGATAGATTCAAGAAGATACAAAAATCTAACATTTATGATTTTGATGAATTGATGAATGAATATCTAATTATAGGTAATAATTATAGTAAATTACTCAGGCAAACAAAAAAATTAGTTAGTATAAGTGATAGAACACAAAAAGAGCTTTTCGAGACACGAGAAAAACTTCAGCAGCAGTATAACTATATAAACTCCGAACTTAACAGAGCGGCAAACCATGTAAAATCTTTGCTACAAAGCCCATTTTCTGAGAGAAATATTTCAATTGACTGGCGATTCATTCCATCTTCTAAGCTTGGAGGCGATATTTTCGGTTATCAGTTTGCGAACGAAAAGAATCTTATAATATACGTGATAGATGTATGTGGGCATGGTATTGGTTCTGCCTTGCATTCTGTTTCCGTTTTTAATACCATTAGATTTCAGACTTTACCAAACACAGATTTTACTGATCCATCCCAAGTTATTAATTCTTTGAATAGCACTTTTTCCATGTTCGATCATAATTATCTTTATTTTACTATGTGGTATTGTGTATTGAACCTCGAAACTGGTATTTTAAAATATTCAGGTGCAGGTCATCCACCTTTATTATTATTCAAATCAGATAATACAGTTGAAGAAATAGTATCAACCAATCCACCTGTTGGTTCTGCTCCTGAAATGGAGTTTAGCTCTAACGAGATACAGCTTATTAAAACAAATAAGCTATATTTATATACAGATGGAGTATATGAAATAAAAGATAAATACGGAAAGTATATGGAATTTAATCACTTTAAAGAATTTTTAAAAACATACCATTCAAATGATGGTACTAACTTAGACAATATACTGGATTTTGCATTAAAATATTCTCATAATAGTTCTTTAGAAGATGATTTTACATTAATAGAATTAAAATATGGATAAATCCAATACCAGTATATAATGCTTGTGTAATATATAAAAAAACCTAATGCCAAGTCATATATATATTTACGCTCAATTAGGGGTGATCAAGCTTCTTATTAATTGCTATTTCGAATAGAACAATCGTCCATGAATGTATTTTTGTACTGCTCTATCGAAAATTTAACAAAAGGGAATTATTTTAATGTGTAAGCATTCCATTTTCTAATTAATTTTCAAATATCTTACTAAACAACTTCACGTCCAAAACTATCTTCACTGTTTCAGCCGAAACTTAGTGAATCATTGATCCTATCCTCAGCTTCGTAATCACTTTGACCATGTTAGGATTGCAGAAGACAGAATTTTAACATTATGCTATTTTA
>CAYQTZ010000568.1:0-1711 GCA_964420565.1 uncultured Hyphomicrobiales bacterium | reverse complement strand
AGAAAAGTGCTTAGTTGTTGTTCAGCCGTCCCGATAGCTCTTGCGGCATCATTTACGGATTCACCAACGCCAGCCCGAAACAATTCATTAGACGTCTCTTTTAGCTCTTGCAAACGTTCATTCGACACACCTGTCTGAGCTTGTAGAGACTTAAATGTTTTTTCGAGTTCAGAGCCACGATTGACTAATGATCCAATCCCAGCGGCTAAAGCACCGATTCCACCAGCGACGGCAAGCCCACCGAGACCAGCCGATAGTGATGATGTGAAGCCAGAAGCATACGAATTGCCGGCTTTGCCACCTGAGCTTCCAATGTCATCTCCGATCTTTGCAAATTGCTTATTAGTATTCTGAAATTTAGAGTCAGCATTCTTGTAGAACTCATCACCGAAATTATTCCCGGCTTTACCACCTTCGACTTTAGCGTCTTTGGTTAGATCATCATACGAAGTCTTAACCTTAGCCACACCGTCCGACGCTTCTTTATTGAAGTCTTTACCAAAATTATCGCCTGCTTTAGCACCAGACTTTTTTGCCTCGACCTCGACATCTTGCAGCCCTTTATCATCAACATCAACTTTGACTTTGAAAGTATCATTCACTTTCTTAATCGTAGATGTTGACTCCGATACCATCTTCCGGAGTCCATTCAGAAACTCTTTAAGATCAATCCCTACATTCGCTTTTATTTCATTAGCCATAATTACTTGCTCTCTTTCCTCTGTCCTATTTTCATATCCGCATAGCTATATACCCAAATCAAAGGCAGTCTATATATCTCTTTGTGTTTCGTTACGTCTCCATCTGTCAAGATGTAGCATAGCCAGAAATCATCATCTGGAGGCACTTGATAGATTGAAGCATTCGGTATTACTCCCTGATCTAATAATTTTTTTACATTTACCTTGCTTTTCCGAGTTCCCGTTTCGTTATATGAAGCACCCATCAGATTAGGGAATCGCACACTATCTAACTTTTCATAGAAGTAAAAAAATTTGCAATTTGACTCCCCGCTGTAGTTAATACGTTTGTTGGAAGTTTCATAAATAATTTCCGTTTTTCCTGAAACTTCGCTTCATCAATATCCTCATTATCCAAACGATAGATCAATGCCAGCAAGCCACATAAATTATCAATATGATCTAACATCAGACTTGCGTTAAGTTGCATTTTTTCCGCTTCATCAGTAGTATTACTGAGTTTCGCAATCAAATTCAAAAAATCTTTAGTAAGCACTTCTTTATATAGTATCTTATTATCTAATAGAGTAAATTCTGTTCCATAATCAGAAATTGCTTTGTAACTCTTATCGTTGATAAGTAATGTTTTACCTTCGTCTATAACTTCATATTTCATTAACTTTGCTTTCTAATAATTTAAAAAAAGTAGAGGGCGTAAACCCTACGCCCTCAGGATTTATTCTGCTTCCTGATAACGTTTCCAGTACGTTCCAACAGGAATCGCAAATTCTGTGCATGTAAGAGCAGCCCCGAAAGAGCTTTCAGTAAGTCCGGTTAAGTCGAGTGTCATCAATGCAGTTGTAATCTGCATGTCAAATTCAATGTCCATATTTGCAGTAGGTTTAGCAAGAGATAAATTATTTTTTATCTTTGCTCTTGGTATCACAGTATATTCATAGTATCCGTCAACTGCTTCGTTATGCAGCTCATCAACAATCTTTTTCATTTTCATTTTTTTTGAAATAAAATGA
>CAYQTZ010000567.1:0-1711 GCA_964420565.1 uncultured Hyphomicrobiales bacterium | reverse complement strand
CGGTTTTCCCCTCATTCCCAAACTCCGATTTGGGAATGCACTTTTCACAATCAGACGATCCAAGTGCAACTTGGACAAAAATATTCCTTACCAAATCTGAATTTGGTAAGGAGGTTTATGGAATATCTTTAATGAGCTCAGTATAACACTAATTCTATAACCCCATCAAAAAGCTGAGCATAATACCTGCGGCAACTGCTGAACCTATTACGCCAGACACGTTTGGTGCCATAGCGTGCATCAAAAGATAATTCGAGGGGTCTTCTTTTATTCCCATGGCTTGTACTACTCTGGCGCTATCGGGCACTGCCGAAACGCCTGCGGCGCCTATCATTGGATTGAGTTTGTTATCGCCTTTTAAAAATAGATTCATTACTTTTGCGAATATAATTCCGCCTGCTGTTGCAATCATAAATGAGATTGCTCCAAGTATGAATATCAGTATTGACTGATGTGTCAGGAATGTAGTTGCCTGTGTGGATGCACCTACAGTTATGCCAAGCAAAATAGTTACTATATCAATTAAGGATTTGCTGGAAGTATCAGCAAGCCGCTTGGTAACTCCTGATTCTTTCAATAAATTACCGAAGAAAAGCATACCAAGTAATGGCAAAGCTCCCGGGGAGATAAACGTTGTTAGCAGCAAGCCAACAATAGGAAATATGATTTTCTCTATTTTTGACACTGAGCGCGGGGGCTTCATCTTTATCAATCGTTCTTTTTTGTTCGTTAGCAATTTGATGATTGGCGGCTGTATAACTGGTACAAGAGCCATGTACGAATAAGCCGCTATGGCTATAGAGCCTATCAGCTCCGGTGCTAATTTGGACGAAAGAAAGATAGCCGTAGGTCCGTCGGCACCACCGATAATACCAATAGCACCCGCCTGGTTTATATCAAAACCCAAGGCAAGAGCAGCCAGGAAAGTAATGAATATACCAACCTGAGCTGCCGCTCCAAGCAGCATTAGCTTGGGATTAGACAGTAAAGCCGAAAAGTCCGTCATCGCACCAATTCCAAGAAATATCAGAGGAGGATAAATGCCTTTCAGCACGCCAAAATATAAGTAATTGAGCACACTACCATCTTCATAAATACCAAGCTGCAGGCCTATATTCTCTACAAATGGGATATTACCGAGCAGAATACCAAATCCGATAGGTACTAAAAGCAACGGTTCATATTCTTTCTTGATAGCGAGAAAGATGAATACCAAACCTACGGTTATCATAATGACATGCCCGTAAGTTAAATTGGCAAAGCCCGTAAACTCCAAAAAACGCATTATGCCTTCCATTTTGCTTAGCTCCCTATTTCTACCAAAACATCGCCTTCAAGTACAGAATCGCCGACGTTTACTTTAATGGCAGTAATAGTGCCGTGGCGGTCTGCTTTAATATTATTTTCCATCTTCATAGCTTCCATTATCAGCAGATCATCGCCCATTTTGACCACATCGCCCTGCCTGGCTTTGACTTCCAATATTGTACCGGGCAGAGGTGCTTTGATTGTACCTGCACCTTTTCTTTCTGTGGGGCTGCTGGTTCTTGCTTTTTCTCCATGCTCCTGAGGCACTATTTGAGAACGCATGAGTTTGGGAGTTTTTATCTGTTTGGTAGTTCTTTTGACTTCCACTTCGTAGCGGGTGCCGTTTACTTCGATATCGGCAATATCATCCTCGATGCTTTTTATATTCACATCGTAATTATTT
>CAYQTZ010000566.1:0-1720 GCA_964420565.1 uncultured Hyphomicrobiales bacterium | reverse complement strand
GCTGTTCTTTTTCTTTTTCTTAGAATATTACACTTTGAATATAGATTTCAATATGAGTTTAGTTTATTCATTGTCTTATAATGGGATACTTGCCTCGTTCTTTCTAACTTTCATACATACAGGAGTGCAGAGATACACGACTCCAGTAAAGGCGGCTTTGATATTTTCTATGGAGCCGGTAATAGCAAGTGTGTTTGCTATGCTATTCTTCGGTGAGTTTTTAAACCAAAGGGAGTACAGCGGAGCGGCATTGCTATTGCTTGGTATAATAGTTTCTGAAGCTGGAGCCATTACTTATAGATATTTGAAAGCAGGCGTTCAGTATAATAAAAAGAAATAGCTATTTTACCTTGATCAATTCTTTTTTCAGATTGGCGATGTTTTTAACAAGTTTTTTGTCATTCCAGAAAGAGTTGGGCTTGATGCGCAACATCCTGCGTCTATCTCTTACTTTGATCTTGATAATACGATTATCGCCATGAATTTTTGAATTTTTCTCTCTGCCGAAATTGATACTGAGAATATCTTCTAAAGTATAAGTCTTTTCAGTCAATCGGTTTTTAATTGTAATAAAATTCTTTCCTACAATTATCTCTCTGTTTCTGTACAAATTCATTAATAGCCCGATGCCTGATACGACAATGAAAGATGCCAGAAGGATTACTACAGGGTCTTTATAGATGTCCGTTATCCTGCTTTCGATAAATATTGCAATGAAAAGGATATAAGCAACAATTGTCAAGCCATAAACTGACAGGAACTTCCAGTAAAAATCCAGTCTTTGCTGGAATACTATAGGATCTTCTATTTTTTTATTTTTATCATTCATCATAATCTCAATATATTAAAGATTATCAATTAAAGCAATAATTGCTTTTGCTGAATCTACTGAGGCATTTGGCTTTGCAAGCGATAAAGCCGCACCAGCCATGCTTTGCAGAGTTTTTTTATCTTTAAACAGATCAAAAATAATATCAATTATATTATTTTGCAAAGAATCATCGTGAACAAATATAGAGGCGTTATTCTCAGTTAAGTACTGTGCATTTAGTTCCTGCTCATTATTTGAAGCCGAAGGATATGGCACAAGCACGGAAGGTTTGCCGGTAATACAAAGCTCTGAAATGGTAGTGGCTCCCGATCTTGAGATCACTAAATCTGCGGCAGAGTAAGCAGAAGCCATATCATCAATGAAGCTATTGACCCAAAGATTATTTCTTTCATCTATATCGCTCTGAAAGTTCTTACCCGTCTGCCAGATAAACTGATACTCACTATTATCTAAAGTGTTTATTATGTTTTTTGCTGCTTCATTAATACTTGTAGCTCCGAGACTGCCCCCGAAAATTAGAATAGTATTCTTTCCATTTGAAAGATTGAATTTTTCTAACGATGATTTTCTGTCAGGCAGATCAATAATATTTCTCCTGACTGGATTGCCAAGTGGTCTTATCTTATTTGTCAGGTTAGAGGGGTAATATTCTTCGCTACCTTCGAATGCAGTTATTATTAAGTTGGCTTTTGAAGCAAGCATTCTGATAGTTTTGCCGGGAGTGAGGTTTGATTCCATCAATACTAATGGTATCTTTTCTTTGGCAGCAGCCAGCCCTGCAGGATAGCTTATATATGCACCTGTGCAAATTACAACGTTTGCTTTATGTTCTTTAATGATCCGACGGCATATACGCTCTGATTTAATTATCTTATATGGCAAAACAAG
>CAYQTZ010000565.1:338-1731 GCA_964420565.1 uncultured Hyphomicrobiales bacterium | reverse complement strand
CTTATCTATACTGACGATAGAGACTGGGAAACTCTTGAAAATGTCTTCTATGATAATCCTGAAAATATACCCGGCGTTAAAATAATTCACCCAGAAGCTCGAAATCTTGCCATGTGGGACCGGCTTGAAGTTGTTAAAAAGCCAACACTTGAAATGGCCATTGAGTGGTTAAAAAAAATACCAATAGGTGACTTGCTCAACAGATCTGACAGAAGTCGTATAATTCAGATATTAAAGAGCGCCCCTGAAACAGCATGGAAAAGATCTAATGCATGGATTGATGCATCTGGTCGTTGGACAAAAACGCGTGATTTCAAATGGGGCGTAAGTGAGCGAAGGGTCACATATGATCTGTTTGATTCAATTAAAATGTGTACATCTGATTTTTCTATATTGAGTAGCTTAGCTCCCGGATTTTGTAAGAAAGTAGGCTTAATCCAATTAGAATTTGCTTTAGAGCAAAGATTAAAGCGCTTCATACCGGCAAGTACATCCTTAAAGCCTTCATGGGTCGAAGCCTTGGGTAAAACAATAGCTCGGCTACGTTATCCTGATAAAGGTTCAGATCTGGAAAAGGAAAAATCGCAAGTTAAAGAAGATAAGTTTATGGGGAAGCGTCTCGCGAATAGTGGCTGGCAGTCTGTTTTAGAGTTAATAATGGTACCATATATAGATAATCAACCAGCTGGGACAGAACGAATGTCAAAAGTAAACTGGCATGATGGCACAATTTATATTGAGGGAGCAGCACCCATGCATCATCGCGAATTAGTAGGTGAGATCTCCCGTCACTTTCAAACTTCTGACGCGAAAAGAGCAATAATAGATTGTATTGACAGAGATCCTTCTTGGATAGCTGCTTATGCAAATGTGCATCTTGACTTAGAGGACGAAAGTGAGCAACCCGAAGTTGATGCTAAGGAGCTCGAGCAAGAAAGAATAGTGGTAGAAGATTCTAATAATAATGCTCATGTGAATATTTCTGAATTTGGGGAAGAGGTGGAGTTAGAAGAGTCCACTGAAAAGGCTGAACAGACTATAGAAGAATCTGATACAGATACAGTGGATAAAGAAGATTCCAAAGAGACCCACAAGGCTCAGAAGCGAAAACAAGTAAAATTGAAAAACATTTTCGCTACTTATCTTATCAACGTTGGGTTTGAGTGGTCAGAATCAAGAAGCTGTTTCATTCATTCAGATGGTACATCTATTCGTCGTGCTGATCCACCATTTCATTGGGTTGCATACAACAATGGAATTGAAACAGCGCGTTATTGGATTGCTCGAGGATCAATAGAAGAAGGTGTTGAGATACCATCAGGTATATGGAATTGGCCTGTGTCAAACGACTCACAAATCTTCCTCGAAGCAGCGCCATGCACCGTGATCGGGA
>CAYQTZ010000565.1:0-328 GCA_964420565.1 uncultured Hyphomicrobiales bacterium | reverse complement strand
CTATTTGCTGTTGGTGGAAAGCAAAAATATATTAGTAATGCACTCCTTAAGTCGTCTTCAAGAGAAAGTTAAATCAGGTGAATTTGAAATATTTTCAACAAAACTGATTATTCGTACCAAGAAAGAACATATATAGCCGAAAGATGTAGTATGGTTTTGTTTAAATTAATATTATAGGGAGGAAAAGGTGATTCAAGCAAAGGCAAGTGGTTCTAAAGATAGATCTAATTCGATTTTAGTATCATTTGATTCAAAATGGGAAAAGCTATTTTTCAAAAAGAGCATTTTTGTAGTCTTTAGAAAAAGAGTTCCAAAAACTTTTAATCCG
>CAYQTZ010000564.1:0-1731 GCA_964420565.1 uncultured Hyphomicrobiales bacterium | reverse complement strand
ATGCATCTGGTCATGAAAGGAGAGCAGGATGTTGAATGAAAAGTGAGCCTGTTCAGGGATATCCTCAAATACACCTTCGATCACATAATCAAATGCCGGATATTTAAATATTGTCTTCCCCACCGGATCGGCATCTCCAAAATATTTCCCGGCAGCAGATTCTGAAATGATCGCCGTATATGGAGCCTGCAGAATTTGTCCTCGATCACCCTGCACCAGGTTAATCGAAAAAATATCTAAAAACCCCGCAGAAGCATGATATACCAGATCATCCCTGAATATCTCCTCACCGATCTTGTATTGAGGGTTGATAGTGCCTGTAAGAAATCCCGTTGCAGTCACTTCAGGAAAATTCTCCTTCAAAGCCTCACCCAGTCCCCGTTCATTCTGAGGTTTGGAAAGCTTAAGCTCACCTTCCGAATATATATCTGTTATTATCCTGAATATATTTTCCCTTCCGGGGAAGTGCCGGTCAAATCCCTGCTCATAGGTAAAATAGCCCGAGATCATCATGAAGGCAACCAATCCGGTAGTAACGGACAAACACAGCAACACTGCAGGTTTCAGGTTATAGCGAAGAGACCGTATCGCAAGTTTTATGTGAAATAATATTTGCATACCCGAATTTTGTTATTATGGAGATATAAATTACAGGATAATCGCCTGAACAGAAAACTTTTCGGAATAATTCCGGATAATATTTAATATTAATATTTAGTTTTGTTATATAAATAAACCATAATGAAATTAACCGATAGAATAACGATTGAAGCCGGTAAGCGTGGCGGAAAACCATGTGTAAGGAATATGCGCATAACCGTATATGAGGTTCTGGACTACCTTGCTTCCGGAATGAGTTTTGAAGAGATACTCGAAGATTTCCCCTATCTTCAGAGAGAGGACATTCTGGCTTGTTTGAAATTTGCAGCCAATAAAGAAAGAATTGAACTCGGTACCTCATGAAAACTTAAAATTGAAATTTGTAATATTATTCTTTAATTTTAGATTAAAAATAAACAGGATAAATGAAAAACTGGAAAAATCATATTGAAGCCAATCCTGAAATTCTTTATGGAAAACCCGTAATAAAGGGAACAAGGATATCCGTTGACCTGATCCTGGAAAAAATGTCCTGTGGACAAACCTTTCAGGAAATAATTCAGAGCTATCCTGATCTAAAAGAGGATGATCTCTATGCC
Source organism: uncultured Hyphomicrobiales bacterium (assembly GCA_964420565.1). GTDB lineage: Bacteria > Bacteroidota > Ignavibacteria > Kapaibacteriales > UBA2268 > CAYQTZ01. The sequence continues at coordinate 532 of CAYQTZ010000564.1, read as the reverse complement.
AGTCTGGCTTATGCATCTTCCTTAATACGGAATGAAGTAATAAAACCTTTAGCATCCTGATGCGTTTCCTGGCTGACGAAAATTTGGAATATCCAGTAATTACCTTTTTAAAGGATAACAATCTGGATATTGTCGCTGTCAGGGATATAATGAAAGGTGCAACTGATACTGAAATAATTGAATATGCGTTTAATAACAGATTGCTGATAATTACTTCCGATAAGGATTTTGGTGAGTTAACTTTTAGATTACAGAGACCAAACTTTGGGATCATCCTTTTACGGCTCTCCGAAACCGATATCTCAGAAAAAGCTAAAATATTATTAGCTGCTATAAAGACACTTGATGATGAAGCATTTAACAAATTCATTGTTATTGACAAATTTAAAATAAGGTTCAGGAGTGTTATTTAAATGCTACTGAACTCCTATGAATCGTTCATAACTCAAATCTCCCACCAGATTCCTGCTGGACACTGCAACTCAGCACTGAAAATATCAAAAAAGGTGCTGTCACATACATATCCCTGAGT
>CAYQTZ010000563.1:0-1734 GCA_964420565.1 uncultured Hyphomicrobiales bacterium | reverse complement strand
AACCTTTACAAGTGCAATTTACAAATTTTTAGATAATATATGAAAACTACATTCAAGTCAGTTTTTTGCCACAGCAAAATATTTAAACTAATTTAGTTAATATAAATTATGTAACATAACTTACTCCGGCAAGTCATGCGAAATTGGCGCGGTTTTTATTTCGAGACTTTAGTAAATTGAAAACTGCCACGCACAATAGACAAGACTATTTTTAAATATTCAATAGGGGACTACTCCATAGTAATAGTCCCTCTCTATAAAACAGCTTTAACATACTCTCATAATTGCAAAACAGACCAGAAATCATGCGAAATACAGCACACCACAACACATCTAAATCCTTTACTCCCATCTTCTTACAAATATTCACACATCTCATTAACCCAAAATAACACATTACTTTCGACAAAATATTTTCGAATCGAATTATTTGTCACTTATCTGTCACTCGTTTCATTTATTAACGTCGTAAGTCATTGATATATATGAAGAATGTGATTTTAGGCAACTATTCCCACTCAATAGTTATAGTCAATCTAAGTAGTTTTGAAATATATGGTAAAGTGCAAAGTAAAAGCAGAAATCAATCGTAATACGACTTGACAACACCCACTAACTGATTTATATACATCAACTTACAAATATTGTAAAGTCCATATCTTTGTGTAAAAAATAAAAGAGGTATCACTCCAATGTTTTATATTTGAAGTTGTATTTAATAACAAAACAAGGAGCAATACCATGAAATGCAAAATAAGACCTTCTGATCAATTAAGCAAGAAATTGTCAGAAATATTTTTATCAGAGGGAGAGAATCTGATGTCGGAGCTGATAATAACAGCAGCAGAAAAGATAGCACAGGAAGCCTTAGAGAGCGAAATGAGCGACTTTCTGGGTAGAGGTTGGTATGAACATAGCCCTGATGAGTTTCGTGGCTACAGGAACGGTTATCAGCAAAAAAGATATAGGACAGCTGAAGGTGTGCTGAATCTGATGAAGCCAAGAGTGAGGGGCAATGAAACACCATTTGAGAGCCAAATAATGAAGCGTCTTGAAGTAATAGAAGAAAAACTTAAGCATATAGCGTTAGAAAGCTACGTACGAGGGTTATCTACACGTGATATAGAAGAGACGTTCCAGGATGACAAAGGTAAAGCTCTCCTATCAAGAAGTAGTGTCAGCCAGATGTCGGGCAAGCTGTATAAGGATTATGAGGAGTTTGCTTCGAGGGATCTGTCGAATTATGATGTGGTATATATGTATGTAGATGCAGTCTATGAATCGGTCAAGCAATATACGAACAAGCAGACGATTTTTTGCTGCTGGGCGATATGCTCTGATGGCACCAAGCAATTATTGCACTTAATGGCAGCAGATAAGGAGAAGACAGACAGCTGGAATGTGTTTTTCGAGGATATGCTCAATCGGGGTCTAAGACAGCCGCTATTGGTAGTAAGTGATGGTTCGCAGGCGTTGATAAGAGCAATAACTGAATCGTTTCCCAGAGCAGAGAGGCAGCGTTGCATAGCACATAAGATGCGTAATCTTCTTGCAAAAATACCACAGGATGTTCAGGCAAAGATAAAGAACGAATTACATTCAGTATATTATTCACCAGACAGGGATACGGCAGAAGTATTATCGGGGAAGTTCATTAAGAGCTATGCTGACATATATCCATCAATGATAAAGTGCTTCATGGATGACCTTAATGCTTGTTTGATGCATTTGAAG
>CAYQTZ010000562.1:0-1735 GCA_964420565.1 uncultured Hyphomicrobiales bacterium | reverse complement strand
GCCACGTTTTGTGTATTCTTAATGATAATCTATGGCTTTTATATAATATTCTACTGAGAGCTTTATATGCGAATTTTAGCCATTTGTGATTTCTGCGTTGTAAGTCTATAAGAATGATGTAATTACACTCAAATACTCAAATCCTTTATTATTTATAGCAAACAGTTGAAAAGTGTTGGGTATATGTTGGAATCACATATGAAAATATCTTAATTACTTATATAACAATAATTTACACATATTGGTTGCGGAGAAGGTGGGATTCGAACCCACGGTAGGGGAATACCCTACGCTGGTTTAGCAAACCAGTACCTTCAGCCACTCGGCCACCTCTCCAAAATCAATGCCAAGCAGACCCTACATCCCGATAGCCATCGGGACGCCTTCAGCCACTCGGCCACCTCTCCGTTTCTTCATTAATTTGAAGAATACAAATATATAATATTGTTTTTAATTATCAAAATTATTTTTTGTGTACCATTGTCGCTGTTGCCTGATCCGTTGGCGTGATCAATATATCCTGAATCATTACGTGCTTGGGTCTTGTTGCGGCAAAGAGGCATACGTCGGCTATGTCTCGCCCTGTAAGTGGGGTATAGCCCTTGTAAACGTTTGTTGCTTTTTCTTCGTCTCCATGGAAACGAACTTTTGCGAATTCTGTTTCTACCAAGCCGGGGTCAACGTCTGTTACGCGTATCCCTGTGCCGTTTAGATCTATTGCCATACCTTTGGATATTGCCTTTACTGCTGACTTTGTGGCACAATAGACGTTCCCATTAGGATAGACCTCCACACCGGCGATAGAGCCAATATTTATGATATGCCCGTTATTTTGCTCGACCATCCATGGTATCACAACGCGAGATACATAGAGCAGCCCCTTAATATTCGTGTCTATCATCTCTTCCCAATCCTGATTATCGCCCTCGTGAATTTTATTGAAACCGCGAGCCAGACCGGCATTATTGATCAGCACGTCAATTTTTTTCCATTTTGCAGGAAGTGAGTTTAGTTTTTCTTCTACATCATCGCGATCGCGGACATCGCATTTAAAGCTATACGTCTCTATTTCGTATTTTTTTTCAAGAGATTGGGCTAAATCATTCAATGCACTGATCCTTCTGGCATTCAATATTAAATTCGCTCCTGCTTCAGCGAATACTTCTGCGCATGCTTTGCCTATTCCTGCGGATGCTCCTGTTATATAAACTGTTTTGTTCTTCATGCTCTTTTACCTTAAATTAATTAAATTAATGATTATCTCACGGGGATAATCTCTAACGCACCTAACCGAAAAACCGTTCCTCATATTGAGGTGGAACATACCTACATCGCTGCGACTATTGTACAGTATCCGATATACCGCTTCTGACGAACCATAGTCGGTAGAAGACCACCAAGCGACGTAGTCGCCTATAAAATTGAAATCACCATTAGTGTAATTGCGGTAGCCACATGGCTTCGCATTAAATCCACTGCTGCCAAATTCGCTGTTATTTCGCAACTCTCCTTCTTGCCACAGATCATAATCACCTGCCAGCTTGCTCGCTTCGTTTGTTCCTCGATCACCCCCTTCTTCATCTGCATCTTCCTGACTCATACCCAAGCACATTTCTAACTGTTTCCACTCCTCATCACTCGGAACATGCCAGCCCTCGGGGGCTAAGCCACGTGGATCATTTACTGCATACCAGTTATAGAGTTTTCCATATATTTTACCATTTGCAGGGTCGTT
>CAYQTZ010000561.1:0-1742 GCA_964420565.1 uncultured Hyphomicrobiales bacterium | reverse complement strand
AGCTTCCTTAAGACGAAATGCATTGGTTGTAGGGCCCAAAAATAGGAAAAAATTCTCTATACAGATAAGTAAATTTGAGTTTTGCGGACAAAAAAAAGAACAAGATATAGAAGGCTATACAGTTTATTTATACTCACCTGAAATGATTGTATTAGAAAAAATTAGGGCTATTTGTCAACAAATGCCAGAATACAGGAAATTTGTAAAGAGTAGTCATCAAACAGCAAGGGCAAGGGACTTTGTTGATATATATTATATTAGAAGAAAATTCAAAATTGAGATAAATTCAAGAAAAAATATTGATCTCTTGAAGTGTATTTTTAACGCCAAAAGAGTGCCATTAAAACTAATAGGAGATATCGGAAATTTCAGGGAATTTCATCGTCAAGATTTTGAAGCGGTGAAGGATACAATGAAGCCAGGAATAAAGTTAAAAGATTTTGATTTTTACTTTGATTACACAATTCGTATTTGTGAACCTTTAAAGACCCTTTGGGAAATATAGACGCCATTTCTTTGAATAGCTAACATCCTTCATCTGATGAGTTAAGTAGAAATCGTATTTCATATCGAATTTCTGCATTAGATTAATCTGACTATCTCTATAAACTCTGGCTTTCTCCATGTAAAAACCGATAGCCTGATGATAAGGATAAATATAATTAAGCTTCTTTAGCATAGCTGATAATCTATTTATTGATACTTTTTCATGTGCTAATCTATAGGCTTTTAGAACTTCAAAAACTCCTCCAGAATAGATGGGCCTTACTGCGATATCGATTAGTGTCCTCTCTACATTTGTAATATGAATTTTTTCTCCATTAGGACCTGCTGTTTCAATGACGCCGAGTTTTCCAGTAAACATTCCATTTAAGATACAAATTTTATAATCCTTATAAGAAGCTATGTTATTCGAGGTTCTCCATGGTTTCATAAACGCTGATTTGATTCTTTGCTGAGTAAGGTTTCTCTTTTTTTTAGATTTCTGAGGTTGCTCATAATTTAGATAAAACGCTTTTGGAACTTGCTCAGTTAGTTCATGTAAGTAAACAGCAGTGTAGTGAGTAAAATATGAATTAGGTTTAAGAGATGCTACAACCTCAATTATTGAAGAATCTTCCCAAATGTATCTATTTATTGTTCGATATGGAAATTCTAATTTGACTAACTTTAGTTTTGTCTCTTTTAGCAGGAAATCAATAAAATTTTGTACTGTAGTTGAAGTACTTACTCTCCAAAATTTTCTATTCTCAGATAGGATTCTATCAATATGTCTGCGTGTAATCACATTAGATGGAAGGCTTTTGAAATGATTTTTGATATCACTCTTTGCTATTTTTAGTCTTGAAATTCTCATTTTATTTCCTGTACTATATAAGTATATATACTTATATAGTATCTTAAATACCTCTAGTTACTCACTAAATATAAAAAAGAATGGATCTCATGTTACTTTGTATATATACAAAGTAACATATAATCCTAGGATTGTCAAGATTAATTTTATAAAATGAGATACCCTGTAGTATACATACTACAGGGTATAATTAATACCGAATATACCAAGACATTACCTCAGTAATTAAGCTTTTTTATTCAATGATATATCTTATGATGTATATATACATCATAAGATGTTTTCTATATAAACTTCTTTGTTTACGTAAAAAATTGTGTAAAAAATTGGGTACGGTTTATCCATTTACCCATTTATTAAGTTCCCAAATATGATTAAAAAGCTA
>CAYQTZ010000560.1:232-1749 GCA_964420565.1 uncultured Hyphomicrobiales bacterium | reverse complement strand
GCCAGTAATTCAATGAAAGCCCTTTTGGATAAACCTGCTATCTCAGCCGCATGACCTGCAGAAAGTTTGGCTTCTTCATATAGCTTAGAAGCCACGATCATAGACAGATCGTACTCGTCCAAATCTAAATTATCAGGTATGTTTATTGTTAGAGTTTTCATTGATGATCCAATTAATGATTAAAATTGTTTTTTTAAGAAATAACGAATGTTACTAAAACTTCTTGTTTGGGCTTTAAAAAAAACACTCCTGTATTTTACCTCCCCTCCGTTATCTTCTGCTAAAAGATTTCCCAATAGCATCTATCTGAATGATTTATGTTCCATTTGGAATATCGGATATGTCAATCTGGTAAGGGTCTCCTCCTTTGATTATTTTGGCAACATACGAAAAATGCTGTTGTTTATAATTATGAACCTCTGCTTTTATCCCTCCCAAAGGGTGAGGACAATACAAGAATAAACTCCCTCTCCTTTAGAGAGGGTCTGGGTGAGGTTCTTAAAAATTTGCAAATCCTTATATTATAGAGACACATGAACTGCAAAAACGGCTCGCTTTTTTTAAAATAAATAGCCCATAATTCTGTTTATATTCAGAAAAAATATTAATTCTGAGGAAAATATGTCTTTTAATAAATTATTATTGCTTCTTGCTGTGCTTTTTCTTTCATATCTCAATATCTTTTCAAAGGGATTTAATTCCTATATCATCAAATATTCTGAAAATGCTGATATTAACGAACTAAGAAATGAGATGTTATCTAAAGGCATTGATCATGAATCCGCTTTTCGTAATGAAATCCATAAAAGTATAAAAAATAATAACTCAATGCTGTCTACCAAAATTCTTGAAAATGTGAATGAATTGGATAAATACTTTCTTATCAGGAAAGAAGATGCGAATAACGCTCTTATAAAAACACAAATAGAAAACGGTATTATTGAATCTATCCAGCCAAATTTTATTTTTAAAGTGGAAAATGATAATATAAATCCACCAAATGATCCCCGCTATAAAGAGCAGTGGGCTTTGAAAATGCTCGGTGCTGAAAAAGCATGGGAAAATGCTACAGGCGAGGGTATTGTAATAGCTATTGTTGATACTGGAATTGATTATCACCATGACGATCTTGTTAATCAATTAAATATAAACGAAGCAGAAGATCTGAATAAAAACGGCAGGTTAGACCCATGGCCACATGACGAATACCGTGGAGGTGTTTCAGGCGATTTCAACGGAATTGACGATGATGGCAATGGCTTTGTGGATGATGTAATTGGTTATGACTTTGTGGATCAATCCATTACAAATCTTGGGGATCATCGCCACCATGACGCAGAGCCATTCGACGAGATGGGGCATGGCACACAGGTGGCAGGGCTCGTTGCTGCCGAGAAGAATAATAATAAAGGCATTGTGGGCCTTGCATATAATGCAAAGATAATGACAATTCGTGCTTTCGATTTCACGGGCAATGCTGAAGCCGATGATATTGCCAATTCTATCGTCTATGCCGC
>CAYQTZ010000560.1:0-222 GCA_964420565.1 uncultured Hyphomicrobiales bacterium | reverse complement strand
GCTCTGAACGGTGCTGATATAATAAACATGAGTTTTGGTGAATCTGTAAATGCAATGATTGTGGAAAGTGCGGTCAAACTTGCCGCTTCTCTTGGATGCGTTCTTGTTTCTTCAGCGGGAAATAGCGGTTGGGACAAGCCCCACTACCCTTCTGATTATGATGAAGTCCTATCTGTCGGGACTATCTATGAGACTAAAGACCGCGACAATCAGAGCAACTGG
>CAYQTZ010000559.1:0-1750 GCA_964420565.1 uncultured Hyphomicrobiales bacterium | reverse complement strand
CCTTGACTGTGTGGCACCGCATGTATTCCATGGTATCAGTACGGAGGTCATTGTGCCGCCGTCTTCGAGTGTCCGGCTCAGCACTTCAGGTTTAAGTCCTTTTTCTTCAAACGTTTTACGGTACATCCGGCCCGGAACTACAATAGCAATATACTGATCGGAGGCCGTGGTATTGAAGAACAAACATGTACCTACCGTTGATGCTACTAATCCACCTGTGTTTTTTGCATATTTTACGATGGGTTTGGTTATCCTTCGAAGAAGACCGGCTGATTCCATTACGCCACCGAAAACCATAGCAGAAAGTATCAGCCAGACAGTATCAAGCATACCGCGCATACCTGAAGTGCTAAGCAATTCATTTACATTTGTATTTGAAGTGATTAGTGAAACATCACCGAACATCGATTGCATTACTGAAATATATGATGCTTTTAAATAATTACCTGTTATACCGGCAACCTCATTTATAATTTCAGGCTGAAATATTATGGCAAAAATGCCTCCGAGTAATGTTCCTGCTAATAGTGAAGGTAAAGGTGGTAGTTTCAGGATGATTATAATTAATAGTATAAGCGGAACGAGCAAAAGAAACGGACTGGTGTTAAATGTTTCTTCTATAGCGGATTGTACTGTTTCAATATTGCCGGCTGTCCCTGTAAAATTAGAGTTAAAACCAATAACCATGAATATTATAAGGGTTATTAACATCGAAGGAGTAGTAGTATACATCATATATCGTATATGAGTAAACAGATCTGTTCCGGCCATAGCAGGAGCCAGATTGGTGGTATCGCTGAGAGGGGAAATCTTATCGCCGAAATATGCTCCGCTGATAATAGCCCCTGCAACCACAGCTTCGTTTATGCCGAGAGCCTTGCCGATTCCAAGCAGGGCAACCCCTATTGTGGCGATTGTTGACCACGAACTACCGGTAGCCACACTTACAATAGCAGCTACTACAACTGCCGTGAAGAGAAACAATTTGGGACTTATAATGTCAAGTCCGTAATATATCATTACCGGAACGACCCCACTGATCATCCATGTTCCTGCAAGTGAACCAATAAGAAGAAGGATCAGAATCGATGGGACAGCTGCACCAATTGTATTTACTATTTTTTCAAGAATATTTGACCATCTGATACCCAGCCACTTCGCAATTATGCCCGCCAGTGCGGCAGCGAGGAGCAAAGCAATCTGATTAGCTCCCGAAAGTGTGTCGTCGAAAAGAAAAACATTGGAAGTCAGTAATACGATAAGTACCAGAATAGGTAATAATGCTATGATAAGGCCGGCTTCACGTTTGATCATTAAATTAAATATTTTTGATGGGCGATTTCACAATAGAGATTAATTGACAACTTGAAATTCGTCATTCAAATATCTTATTTATTTTATTCTCCCATTCATCTTCAAATATCACCTGAAAATTAATTTTTTTATCAGGAAAATCTAGACCAAGTTCTTTCCATGCTCTTTTCGTTCCCAGTTCATTGCAAAGTTTAAATACATCTTGTTTGTATTTAGTATCTTCATTTTTCAGGTGTAAGCCTTTTGTTTCCAGAACATATACATTTCCATAATCTGTTTCGTACTCAGTATCTTTATCCGATGCAATGAAATCCGGATAGATTTTATTTTTTTTCCATCCCTGTATATTATAATCTTGTTTTGATATATTACGATACCACCATAGTAATTTTTCCTGTTTATCAAGATAGATAGCAACTGATTTTTCAAGCTGATT
>CAYQTZ010000558.1:0-1755 GCA_964420565.1 uncultured Hyphomicrobiales bacterium | reverse complement strand
AATAAAGATGCCAACTACTGCACCTACTATACCAGCAATACCGATGAATAAAGTTACTGAGTCACTGGTGGACATATAGTCTTCCTTCTAGGACCTAAAATTAATTTAGCGCTGGTCTGCATATCACCTCGAATTGGGTATTATACAGAAAGATGGCATCATCTTCGAAACCTTGATCGAGGTTTTTTCAATATAATGATATTATCATATAGAATTACACCATTCCAAGTTTCACTTTTACTTCAGACTTAAGCCACTCTTTCAATATATCGAAAGTAAATGATGCACCTGGCTTAATAACTGTATCTTTGGCCTTTTTCCAGATTGTTTCATCTTCAGCAGCATCTATAAAATCTTGGCCTTGCCATGTAAGATTAATACTAAAATAATTTTCATAATCGACACTCATCTCTCCTATTGGGCTAGCTGTTAACAAACCAGCATCATTCAATATACCAATATGATATGATATTTCTTTACCTGAATATCCTTCAATCTCAGGGATACCATCTAGACCATAAGGATCTTCATAGTCACGTATTTTCCTGAGGATTTTCCTCACAAGATCCATATCTCGTTTCATGATTAATTCCCTTTTATATTTATAACGCTACCTTCAGCAAAGCAGGCGCGCCAGAGACTGCGACCGCTGTAAATCTTTATTATGTCACTGGTTGTTTTCTAACGAAATATTCTCTCTCAATTTCGGAAATGTCTCCTTGCCACTTCCGAGAGGCTCAAATACTACGTGCCAAAATGTTCTGTTTGAAAGATCCCTAAGGAAGCAGATATAGATGCTTTAAAAGTTCACATATTTCCACTTGATCATAACTGATGGAGCGAAAAGCAGATACAAGATAATTTTTGATATTTTCAGATTATCCAGTCAAAATTGATAGAAGGCATCTGGTTTACCAAACTTGTAAATTTAAGTAGTTTTATCCCCTTGTTTTGCTAAAGCGAGCTAGGTTGATCCTGCGTGTGTATTCTCTTTATCTACAAGCCTTCACATCCATTGCACTACGAACGGCTTCTCTCTCACCACGTACATTTGCCAATTCACTCGCTTCAATTCCGTCACCTTGGCCATATCCATACCAAAAGGCTTGAGTTTCACTCGTTTTGATTCTTTGTTGCTGAGCAGATACCAACTGATTCTCTCGCCTCGATAAAGACCCTAATTCTGCAGATAAGCGCGAACATTCAAAATTTTCATATTTAAGCCCCGATACGTAAGCACCAGTGATTTGCGTAGGGGGTGTTGGCATGTTCATGCACCCAGCAAGAAACACCAATGTGGCAATTGCTAGTATTGCGAATCTAAATTTGGTCTTCATTATTTCCCTTTGTTGATAAAATTCAAAAGTTGAAATACAGGTTCGGACAGCACTATGATCTAACAACTTGACATTGCAATGCACCATATGACAGCCTATTTATTGCCAGACAACGCTTTTATTGATAGACGTTTTCTTATAAAATTATGCTCGACTTAGATGTATATGAATATTTTTTATATGCTTTATCGCATGACAAACGATATCATTCGGAGCATATTGCCCACTTTAAATGTTGTTATTGGAATACCTTCTGAAAGGTTTTAAAAAACAATCTGTACCTGTCAACCATGACAAACATTATTTTGATTTTTTTGATAGGGTTTTACTCATCCATTCATTTAATTCCAAACAAGAAATCCATTTTCAAAGTCAATCTTGAATGTATGTTTTTGAAGAAAATCGAGTCCAAGCAGAC
>CAYQTZ010000557.1:0-1758 GCA_964420565.1 uncultured Hyphomicrobiales bacterium | reverse complement strand
TTTTGCTTATAATCATGAAGTAATTGGTATAGAAAAGCAAAATGATGCTTATAGATTAAGTGTAAAAACCAACGATGACGAAATTTTCAACGTAAGCTCGCCAATTGTAATAAACGCTGCAGGTTTAGGATCAGATAAAATTGCACAACTTGCAGGTATAGATATTGACGCAGAAAATTATCGTCTATATTACTCAAGAGGTCATTATTTTAGGGTAATACCATATAAATGTAATATTGTTAAACATTTAATATATCCCGTGCCGGCTAAGGAACTCACTAATCTTGGTATCCACGTTACTGTAGAACTTGACGGTAGTGTTAAATTAGGTCCTGATATAGAATGGTTAGAATATAACATACAAGATTATAATGTTTCTGCTTTGCTGCATAATAAATTTTACGACGCTGTAAAATGGTATTTGAATAATTTAGAATATGACGACATCTATCCTGATTATTCAGGAATAAGACCGAAACTACAAAAAAAGGACGGGGAGTGGAGGGATTTCGTTATTCAGGAAGAAAGCAGATTGGGATTGCACGGTTTTTTAAATCTGATTGGTATAGAATCTCCCGGTTTGACTTGTTGCCTGTCTATAGCAGATAGAGTAAATAGTATATTAAATGCATTGAATGATACCAAAAACCTTCCTCCAGACCGGCAAGAGTGCTTCTAAGGATAATGAATAATAGAGTAAATGCGAGGCATTTTCGTTAATTTACAAAGTTGCTTTATTGGTATAAATTTTGCGTATAAAATAATTGATGATTCTATTTAGTTTTCAGTAAATTGGATAAATATATGATATTTGATAGAGTAAACGAGAGATATTACAGGCAAATAGGAAACACCGAAGGGCAGGATATAACACGCAATCGAATAAATTGGATATGTTCGCAAGCGGAAGGGAAAAATATTCTTGATATTGGTTGCAGCCAGGGGATATCAACAATTCTGCTCGGCAGAGAAGGTTTCTTTTGTACAGGTGTGGATATTATGAAGCAATCTGTAGATTATGCAATGAAAGAGCTTGATAATGAAGAAGAAATTATAAAAGATCGAATAAAATTTATGCAGATGGATGCATTAAATCTTGATTTTGAGGATAATACTTTTGATTCTGTTATACTTACAGAAGTGATCGAACACTTATCCCATCCAGCAAAAGCCATTAAGGAAGCAAAAAGAGTACTTAAACCAAATGGAAAATTCATACTTACTACCCCTTTTGGATATAATGACAGCGTTGATCTAAAGAATTACTTCTATCTATCGAATGCTTTCCTTTTAATCAAAGATTTCTTTATACCTGATGAATATTTCAGATTAAATACTTATATTTATCTAACTTCTCGCAAAACCGAACATCTGCTTACACAGCAAGATGTTATGGCACTTTTACAAAGCTATATTAAAAAGGATAATGATTTTCTTCTCGAACAGGAGATTCGCTTCTTTAATTTAAATGAATATTTCCACAGTAAAATTAATGAAGCTCAGCAAGCAGTGAATGATTTAAAAGATAAGATCAGATTAAATGAAGCTCTTGTAAATAAATATGAAATAGAGAGAAAAGAGTTCCTAAGCATTGCAAAAGGTAAATATATAGATGAGAAAAAGCATCTTAGTAATGAAAATGTTATTAAAACTGATAGTGCTGAAAGCAATGAGAATATTACTAACTATAAGTCTATTAAACCATTTATAACATTTGGAATATTTACTTACAACAGAGCTCATTTGATAACAGATGCA
>CAYQTZ010000556.1:0-1772 GCA_964420565.1 uncultured Hyphomicrobiales bacterium | reverse complement strand
TAAAAAGATATTCCAGTTTGGCAAACGCATGAGAGTAAGGATTATCAGAGTGAACGTAGAGAAACGCAGGGTTGATCTTAAATTAATTGATGATAAACCAAAGAATAAAAATTCCGGGATATAATTTATGTTTACAGGGTTGATAGAAGAAGTTGGCGAGGTCGTTGCTGTTTCCCGTATCGGTGGCGGCAGAAGGATTAAAGTAGCGGCTAAGCAGATCATGGATGATCTGAAAATTGATGATTCCGTTGCTCTGAATGGTGCCTGCCAAACAGTCGTTACCAGAAGGGGCACTACATTCGAGGTAGAAGCCGTCGAAGAAACTCTGCGAAAAACTACTTTGGGTAAGTTTAAATCCGGAGAAAAAATAAATTTAGAGAGAGCTGCCGCCCTTGGAGATAGAATGGGCGGCCATCTCGTGCAAGGGCATGTAGATTGCGTCGGTAATATTCTAACTGTAAATAATGAATCCACAGGCAGATTGTTGTGGATTTCCTATCCTCACAAATTTTCCACCTATGTTGTAGCTCAGGGATCTATTTGTATCCATGGTATCAGTTTGACGATAGCCCGCGTTGATAAAGGGAAGCTGATGGTTTCAGTAATTCCGCATACATGGGATGTTACTGTGCTGAAAGACATGAAGCCGGGCTCAGAAGTAAATTTAGAATTTGATATAATCGGGAAATATGTAGAAAATATGGTAAAACCACATATTGGGCATAACAGAACAAATTCCATACTCGATCAGTATAAAGATCAACCCGAATGGTAATTACTAAAATTACTCATCCCTGAATATCTTAGTTATGCTGAATCAACATTTCTTTATTGATAAAATGTGGTTTGTTCAGCAATTCTTTTATTAAAGAGGCAATCCCTGTGCTGTCAAGTTTTAGCATATGCAGTAGTTCCTGCTGGGTGCCATGCTCAATAAATCTATCAGGTATCCCATGAATATAGATCTCGCTTTTTCTGTTGGATTTTTGCGATTCTGCATATTCCAGAACTGAGGAGCCGAAACCACCAAGTATCTGACCTTCTTCGATAGTAATTATTTTATCGAATTTTGCTAAAATTTCATTCAGAATAGTCGTGTCTAAAGGCTTAATGAATCTTGCATTTACTAACTGAGCTGATATTCCGTGCTCTTCGAGTATATCGCAGCAAAGATCGGCTTCGTGAACCATTTTCCCAGTGGCAAGAATAGCAATATCATCGCCCTCTCTTAATATTTCCCAGGTGGCATAAGGTATAAGCCGCATAGGTTCATTGGGGACACCTACTCCAATGCCTCTTGGGTAACGGATAGCAACTGGCCCCTGAGTATAGCTGAACACAGATGAATACAAGAGATTTCTCAATTCCTGCTCATCTTTGGGGGCGAGCACTGTCATGTTAGGCACAGCTCTCAAAAAAGAAATGTCTAAAGTGCCGTGATGCGTTGGTCCATCTTCTCCGACGAGACCTGCGCGATCAATGGCAAAGACAACATGAAGATTTTGCAGGGAGCAATCGTGAGCAATATTATCAATAGCTCTTTGCAAAAATGTAGAATATATAGCCACAACGGGTATAATTCCCTCCACAGCCAGACCAGCAGAGAATGTTACGGCGTGGCCCTCGGCTATACCTACATCAAAAAATCTATCGGGATATTCATGCTCGAGTTCATCCAGTCCTGTGCCTTCGCTCATTGCAGCCGTAACACCAACAATATTTGGATTCATCTTGCATAGCTCTACCATAGTTTTACCAAAAACTTTGTAATA
>CAYQTZ010000555.1:0-1778 GCA_964420565.1 uncultured Hyphomicrobiales bacterium | reverse complement strand
AAATAAGATTACTGAATATGGCTTATTTTTGAAGTGCTATTATTCATACAAAAATAATGTGATTTGCTTAATTATTTCTACAGGGTAAGACTATGAAGTTAAAAAAATTTACTGAAAAAGATTCGCAGAAGATCACAGAGGCAACTAAAACTGCTGAATTGAAAACTTCGGGTGAGATATTGACCGTAATGACTCAGGAATGCGAGGATTATAGAAGTAATGTGTTCACCATAGCCGTTATTCCGTTTATGTTAGTTTCTTTATTCATCGTTTTATTTTCAGAAACTTATATTTCAATTATTCAGAATATGGTTTGGGAGATAGACCACAGCTCATTAGTAGTAATGACAGTTTTCATCCCATTGATATTCTTCTCAGTTTTCTATATGTTTTTTTCCATTCCATCTCTAAAATATACGATTGTATCTAAAGAAACAATGAAAAAAGAAACACGCTTATACGCAGAGTCTGCTTTCTTTCGTCATGGCATAACCGCTACTGAGGGCGCTACCGGAGTGCTGATCTTCATCTCAATTTTTGAAAGGCGTGTAGAATTACTTGTTGATTATAAAATTCAGCAAGCAATATCAAATGATAAATGGGAACATGTGGTTAATAATATCATTAATGGTATTAAATCTGACAAATTCGTTGAAGTATTAAGCCAGGAAATAATTCGTTGCGGCGAAATACTATCAGATGATTTCCCGCGAAGTATTGACGACATAGACGAACTCGACAATAAACCCATAATTGAATAATAAATGGAGACTAAAAAATGAAAAAATTCATCATTATCATATTCTCTCTGATCTTTTCTTACAACACAGTAATTTCTCTGGAAGTTCCGGAACTAACAGGCAGAGTAAACGATTATGCCAATATGCTTTCTTCACAAGAAAAACAGGAGCTGGAACAAACATTAAAAACAATAGAGAACAATTCCTCAGCCCAGCTTGTACTACTTACTATGCCATCCCTTGAAGATGAGAATTTGGAAGAATTCACAATGCGTGTTGCTGAAAAATGGGAAATAGGGCAAAAAGGTGAAGATAATGGCGTGATACTTTTTGTTGCTCTTAAAGAAAGACGCATACGCATAGAAGTTGGTTACGGACTTGAGCCAGTATTGCCTGATGGCAGAAGCGGAACAATTATCAGAAGTATTATTACGCCAGCATTTAAGCAAGGGAATTTCTACCAAGGCTTCAGCGATGCTTTTCTCGCCATGAACTCTTATATAACAGGAAGTGACGACATTAGCCAATACGAACAAAAATACGCACAAGAAGAAGGCGATACAGTAATTGAAATAATCTTGGTATTCATTATCTTTTTTGTATTCATTTTAATATTCGTTCTCGGATCTAAGGGTAAATCCCGAAAAGGTAGAGGCAGCACTTATTGGGTTGGAGGTTCTTCGTGGGGTTCGTCTTCTGGCGGCTTCGGCGGAGGCGGAGGCTTCAGCGGAGGCGGTGGTAGCTTTGGCGGTGGTGGTGCTTCCGGAGGATGGTAGATTAATTTAAAGAAATATTATCTACTATTGTCATGCAAAATCAAAAATGAACAATCAAGGCTGATCGTTCTGCCAAATAAAATGAGTATGCTATCAGCTTGATCAATCCAGATCGAGCAATAATATCAACTTGATTTGGCACCATAACGATATAAAGAGAGACCATTGCAAAATGAAGAAAAAAACCTCCTCAACCCCCCTCTTGATAGATGGGGACTTTTATCTTACTTCCCCTCTTAGTAAGTAATGGCACGAAGATAGT
>CAYQTZ010000554.1:0-1792 GCA_964420565.1 uncultured Hyphomicrobiales bacterium | reverse complement strand
TAATATGGATTAGCTATCCGTTCCTTGGCTTGGCTGATAACTTGTTACGATTTCCTGTAGTTTTTTGATGACTCCCTTTTTATTCAGATTATTTGCTAAATTTTCCAACTCCTTGATATCTTTCTGCAGTTTCTCTTCATCAATTTCTTCAGTCTGGGCTATAAAAATCTTTTCATGTCCGCTCTTCCCCAGCACCCGGCTTTTTTCTTTCTCAGATAATAATTCCTCAAATATCTTCTCTCCCGGTCTAATACCAATATATTTAAATTGAATATCCTCTTCCGGTATATAACCATATAATCTTATCATCTGCCTTGCCAGGTCCATGACTTTGATCGGTTCTCCCATATTTAAAATAAACACTTCTCCTGATATGCCTAATGCACCGGCCTGAATGACCAGTTGGGTTGCCTCAGGTATAGTCATGAAATATCTCTTCATATCTTTATCTGTTATGGTAACCGGTCCACCTGCCAAGATCTGTTTTTTGAAAATTCTCACGACGCTGCCACTGCTTTCCAGGACATTGCCAAAGCGAACTGCTACAAATTTCGTTTTGCTCTTTTTTCCATACATTTTTACTATCATTTCTGCCACCTGTTTGCTTGCTCCCATTACACTGGTAGGGTCAATCGCTTTATCAGTAGATATCATTACAAAGCTATCAACACCATATTTATCTGCTAACTCAACGATATTTTTGGTTCCAACAATATTATTACTAACTGCTTCATCAGGATGATATTCCATAAGATGAACATGCTTATAGGCTGCAGCATGGAAAATGATATCCGGTTTGAAAGTTGAAAATATTTTTCCAATTTTTTCTCTATCTCTAATATCTACCACCCTGATATCAAGCTTAACGCTGCTATTAAATTCCTCTCTAATTTTTCTCTCGGCATAAAAAAGACCATTCTCGCTGTGATCCAATAGGATTAATTCCCTGGGGGAATATTTATAAATCTGCCTGCTTAGTTCCTCACCAATTGTACCGGCTCCACCGGTAATCATGACTCGTTTTCCTTTTATATAATCTATAATCTTTTCTATATTTAAGTTAACAGGCTCCCGGTCTAACAAATCTGAAATATTGATATCTCTAACGAGAGAAGTTTTAACTTCATATTCACTATGATTTTTCTTTGTATCAGCTCCACCATTTAATAGTTCATACAAGCTGGGCAACATTTTAATTTCTACATCCTTCGTATTGATATGACTTATAATCCTTCTAATATCACTACCTTTTGCTGAAGGGATGGCAATAATGACTGTTCCTATCCTCTTATCAGCTATAATTTCGTCAAGCATATCGATGGAGCTTAGTACTCTTTTATTATGTATAAGCATTCCAATTTTACTAGGATTGTCATCTACAAAGCCAATTACTTTGCCAGATTCTCTGTTTTTTTCTATATCCCTACAGATAGCATCACCTGCAGCTCCTGCTCCTACAATGAGCATTCGTTCCTCTTTATGATTTTTTTTAGAAAAACCTGCTTCATAATACAATCTCCAGGCTAATTTGCTTCCAGCAATGAAAGATAAACTGATAAACCATGCTAAAACTACAATACTCAGGGGAAAATCTATTGCCTTGATGATGTATAAAGATAGCAGGCTGATTACAAATGCAATGATAGTTATGCCAGTAATGAGCAATAGATCATAAATGCACAGATATGCCCATATTCTTTGATATAATTTTAAAGATAAGGCAAATACAAGATAAATCAGCGAAAACCATGGCAACATATTCCAGAACTGATTAATATGCTCTCCCCAGCCT
>CAYQTZ010000553.1:0-1793 GCA_964420565.1 uncultured Hyphomicrobiales bacterium | reverse complement strand
TTTTATCTCCTGTGGCAAGTGGAGGATTCATATCATCATCAGCTTCCCAATAAGAATCTCTTTCCCAGACAATATTTCCATTATCATCTCTTATTACAGCTGTGGCTAAAAATTCTGTTACTTCATTTAAGCCAACATTCTGGAATTCTACGTTTACTGGAATTGTCTGACCTCTCATATACTTGAAGTACTTAGGAGCTACGTTCGTTCTGGGAGAGGTAACATTTCTTACTGACAAGTCATTTGTCCAGGCAACAGTGAAAGCGAAGGACTTAAAGCTCGGATCTTTGCCAGGCAAGGCAATAGAAACTCCCAAACGATACTCACCACCTTGCTCGGCATTGAATACACCATCCCCATAAGGGGAGTTAATACCACGGGATTCCTGAACATCATATCTTGTATATCCTTCTACATCAATACTGCGGGATCCAGTGGATGGGTCAATAGCTTCAAACACTACATTGTTTGATGGCAAGGGACCTGTTATCTGGTATGTGAGTTTTGTACCTGCGCTCTGAGCTCCACCAAAAAGTACCATAGGATGCTCAAAATCTACGTCTATATCTTCATCATTGATATTAATAGTTCTTGTTGTGCCGTCATAATCTTCGCCTGCGTAAAGAATAGACCCTTGACGCGGGAAAGCATCTTTAATTGCTAATGTAAATTCTATAAGATAATCTTCTACCTCGCCATACATATATCCGTAGTTTGGCGGATCATTGTAAGTATCCCAATAGCCATTATAGCAGGCATTTTCTGGAGGATAGTAAGGGTCATAAGGATAATAGTAAGATGTCATGATCCTTAATCTGCTAATATCAAGCGGTGAATTATCAGGTACAGTTACTTCATAACGATAGGTATGATATGTGCCACATTGCTGAAGGTTTCTCCATAAAGCACGTTCATTCAGATCAAGTCTGTTAGGATTATCAGTTCTATAATTATTGATCCATTCTGTCGGTTCGTGATTCCAATCAAAGAATCCATCAATATTCCAGTCAATCCATAATCTGTGTGTATAATAGGTATTATAACTATAAAGTGCGCAATAATCTGTGCCATTATAACTGTAATACTTATTGAGAATTACATATTCAATAAAATATGTACCACCCAGAGAAAGCTCAATTATCGGAGCATCTTCGCGAAATACATAACACCCTTCAAAAATAGGACCAGATTCGAAGAAAAATACTTCGTCTCCGTCTTCGGTTTCAACTTTTAAGCTAACTATAGTATTGTCAAAATACCAGTCGTAATAAGTCAAGCTACTCAGATACATAGGGTAACAAGTAATACCAGGATAGGTATAAGTATCATACCCGAAAAATGTGCAATACTCGGGCTGAGCTTTTGAATTCTGCGATGCTGCAAACATAAAGATGAACATCGCAGCAGCGATCATCACTTTTCCAAAAAGTGAAGTAGGTTTAAATCTTTTCATGATAATCTCCAAAAAAAAATGGATAAAAACAATTATTCTTTATTTTATGATCTATGTTCTTCATTATTATTGATATTTGATCTTTTCTATCTTTTACTTTTTTACCAGATAAAACTCCAACTTTATATCAATAACAAAAATACAATAAGAAAGTTACACTAAAAAAATAATATTAAACAATTTAACCCCTAATATCCATTCTTTTTGAGATTTTAATTACATCATTGGTCTATATTCACTCTTTTATACTGATATTATTATCCATTCAATATCTTTTTATCTAAATCCTACCAACAAAAAAGCCCTTCCGATGATAACCACCGGAAGGGCTTATATTTTT
>CAYQTZ010000552.1:0-1798 GCA_964420565.1 uncultured Hyphomicrobiales bacterium | reverse complement strand
ACTGCTATTGCTTTCTGGACCAGAAATCCCGGTCCAATGCTCGAAAAGCTCAATATATTAGATACTTATGGCTATAAGTATTATTTTATGATTACTCTGAATCATTACCCCGAAGCATTGGAACCAAATCAACCCGAATTATCAAAGTCTGTTGAAACGTTTAGAATTCTCGCCGATAAACTTGGCAGAGCCAGAGTATGCTGGAGGTATGATCCAATTTTATTGACAAAAGAGCTTGATGAGGAGTATCACATAAATAGCTTTAGAGCATTAGCTGAACTTTTGGCAGATAGTACACAGAAAGTTATTACCAGCATTATCACTCCTTACCGTAAAACTCAGAGAAATCTTGCAAAATTTGGTATTAATATAGTTGAAGATAATACAAGATATTTAGCTGTATTAAAGGCTCTGGATCATATTTCAAAGGATATGGGATTAGAATTGAGTGTATGCAATTCTCCGTCATGGTTGAAAAATAGCGTCAGAACAGCTCAATGTATTGACCCACATTTATTGCGACAAGAGTTTGGGATTGACCTGAAGATAATCAAAGATAAATCTCAGAGAAAGTATTGCAATTGCTATCCTTCTAAAGATATTGGGATGAACAATAGCTGTTTATCGGGTTGTCTGTATTGCTATGCAACAGTTTCTAATAAAACCGCTAAGAAGAATTATGAAAAGCATAATTCAAATTCCGGGTTTTTGTTTGACAGATGATCTATTCATTATCAGAAAACCATATACGTAATACATTTTTATTGATCAGTTTGTCTAATCCCTCTAACTCTTTAATGAAATAATCGTTTAAAAAACTGCGGGTAGATCGCTTCATGGGTGGTGGATTTTTGTCAATACGGGGGTTTAAGGTATTATGTAAATTATTGAATAATCTTGGCAAAAATTTCTTTTTACCGACTTTGTTGTTGAAATCAGGGAAATGCCCCCTATATATCCAATTGCCTGGATCTCTGTGGATTCTGTTCTTGACTAATTGCAAACGTGGGAAAAGAGGCATATTTGCTTTGTTTGAGTGTATATCAAGAAATTTCGGATTTAGTTTATTATCATCTAAGCCAAGGAAGCAGATAATATCATTAATTGTTTCAGATTTATTTTTAATGAACTCCTCGAAAACAACTATCTTAAGATTGGATTCGGCGATGTAACGGATATATCTTTCCAACTGCTGTTTGTATAAGCTACGGCGAAGAATTGTATTAGGGAAAAATCTGAGAGTATTTTCAAACGAATGACCAATCCTGCCAGCTCTAACATTATGCCAGTAATGAGAATAAGTTCTGTCCACAGGGTTTCTGAGCAACACGATTATCTTAATATCTTTTTTTTGCGAAGCAATCCTGGCAGGTGCATTCTTTGAGGCGAGATACCCGGTGGAATCTTCACCAATGATCTGATCCTCTTCGGCATCTTTGAAAAAGTCGAAATACCATTGCCAGTAATCATTCCTTTTTTCACTGAACGGAGGTGTAATCCAATAATCATCATTGAAAAAGAAAAATTCGGGATGTTCCGACAGATCATCCATATCAAAGAAATGAATCTCCGATTCCGGAATAAAAACGTCAGGGTGTTCGTTTAAAATATTATGCAAAGTAGTAGTGCCGCATTTCATCCCGCCACAGATGATGAAGTCCGGAAGTTTGTCGTTATTTTGTGTATCCCAATTAATAAATTATCCTAATTATAATTAAATCTTTAATTCTCTGTCTTCGTCAGCATTATCAGAATCTGAATAATAATGTCTATGGTACTTTTTTGTTCTTTTGAGTTC
>CAYQTZ010000551.1:0-1800 GCA_964420565.1 uncultured Hyphomicrobiales bacterium | reverse complement strand
TGAGGACTCTTTTTGGGGATACGAATTCGCTACAATTGACACGACAACAGGAGAAACTGTCTTCAGTAGAATCTTGCCTAACAAGCCAGAAACCGATCCAACCAAAATAGGGGTAATTTCAGACAGCAGAAACATTTCAGAGCTTAATCCTTCCTTCTGGGAAAAACTCGCTTTAAAGCTAATGCCACACGAAGTGAAAACAATTATTCATTGTGGAAACATAGCAACAAAAGACATTGGCAAAGAAGAGCTAAAAGATTTTGAAGTTTGGTTTAACCTCAGAGAAGACCAGATCTGCCCTAAAGATCTTCCCAAAAACTGGCATTTGATCGATTCTGAGAAACCAATAGTCAAAATCAACGGATATCGCTTTTGTGTTCAGCGCCAGCTTGGAACCGATCTCTTGCGAAAGTCCGAAACAGATCTCTTTGAGACGTCTATGAAACTTACAGCCTGTTTCCCTTCTATAGAGTACATTCTTTTCGGAATAAGCCACGAGGCTTTTCTGGAAGAAAATCCACAAGTTAAAATAGTGAATCCGGGAGATGTGGTCAAGGGCCAAAGCTTCGCTGTGATAGAAATTCCCAGAGAAGAAATAGTCTTTGACTCTATTCCTAACCAACCACTTCCGTAGCTTGCCTCAAAAAATCAAAAAGGGTCCTTTCCAGGACCCATTTTTTTATACATTGACAAAAGAAAAAATATATGCTATCCTCTACTCATTGTTCTTTTAATTAGTTGATGATTTGCCTGAAAGGAAAGAAAGTGAAATTAGCGCTAATGACTCTCCTTCTGTCTGTAAACATGGTAGACCGCGAGAAGACCAACTGCATAATTGTGCACCATTCAGCTACCGAGCAAGGAAACATGGAAGTTTTTCGAAAGTTTCACCTCTCTAAAGGGTGGGATGATGTGGGCTACCACTACGTTATTACCAATGGAAACGGAGGTCCGGATGGAGAAATTCAAGCAGGACGCCCCGTAGAAAAACAGGGTGCCCATGCCAAAGGAAGAAACCACGATTCTATAGGAATCTGTTTGGTAGGAGAAGATCACTTCACCGAAAAGCAAATAGAGTCATTATTGACTCTTCTGGTAACCTTGTGCAACAAATACAACCTTGAATACAAAACAATTCAGCCTCACCATGAAAATTGCCCAGGGCCAGGGCTTCCTTTAAACAAATTTATCAACTAAAACCAAAGCGTGCAACATCCGATGTTGCACGCTTTTTTGTTAGTAATCTGGGGGGATAGCGTAATAATCAATGATATGCTTTGCCATTTTTCTAAATACAGGAAGAGCAGAATACTCTGCCGTTTTAGTCTTTGGATTATCTAACTTAACTAAAACTACAAACTGAGGGTCAAAAGCCGGGAAAAACCCAATAAAACTTTGCCAGGTTTTATCAGAATATCCTCTTTTATCTATTCCTATTGCAGAATAAGGAACCTGGGCTGTTCCTGTTTTTCCGGCAATGTAATATCCTGGTATTTTAGCAGCTTTTGAATAACCATTTTCAATAACGCTAACCAGCATAGCCGTTAATTTTGAAGCAGTTTCAGATGAAATTATTTTATCAGAAAAATCAGGTTCTGTTTTAACGGTTCCATTCTCAAAGCTAATTATTTTTTCTAGAATATAAGGTTTAACTAAATGCCCCCCATTGGCAATAGAAGAAAAGGCTCTGACCAGCTGAATTGGAGTTATTTCAATTCCCTGGCCAAATGACGCTGTAGCAAAATTAACTTCGTAGCCTTTTTTTAATTCTGAATTCTTTGAAGATACTTCTCCTTGAAT
>CAYQTZ010000550.1:0-1809 GCA_964420565.1 uncultured Hyphomicrobiales bacterium | reverse complement strand
GGTATCCACGTGCCTCGAGAATATGTTTTTGTGTTTTCAATAGTTCCGGCGCTATCGAGAAAACCATAGGCGGGATAGCCAAAATTTGGCATGAATGGCATCCACTCTGCTGTTTCAGAAGTATCATTACGGTAGGCAAAAACATTATCATTAATTAAGCTGCCATATATAATGGATCTATATTTTCTATCGAGCATCAATGAAATTGGTATGGATACTTGTAAGCCGTCCTCAAAAGATGAATATGATGTAATGATCATACCCATTCCCTGTCCTGAACCGCCAAGCTCCAGACCGCTTTGTGCTTTTTGCTTGATAGCCAGCCAATATGTTCCTCCATATTCAATAATTATTGGTTCATCGAAAAGGCAGGTTACATATTCACCAAAATAAATGTCTTTACGAATGTCATCCATACCTCTAACGGTTTTAAATTCAGATTTTGATAATTGCTGACCTGGAAAATGTTCATAAACCATATCGTTATCTTTGTATAGAACATACGATATTTCATCAGGTGAACCATTAAAGGGCATAAAACAAGCACTCGCTCCATATAAAGTATCTCCCATTGCCAACTTGAATTTCATTGCATACATTCCTATGCAATCTCCACCTGCTTCACCACAGGCAGTTGTTTGTGTGTAATCTCTGGATGAATGTCCGCATAGATTTAAGCCGCGCAAGGGATTACCAAACATATCCCCAACTTCGCTTTTTGATTCTTCATCATCATAAGCAATAACGTCGCCTAAATTTACAGAAAATTCTGTATAGATAGAGTCATTTCCCATGATGTGATCCCCAACATAATTCGTTGTATATGCTAATGCCTGAAAATGATTAATTCCAGGTTTAAGCCCTTCGAAATGAAACAAATATAATGACTTGAAACTAATTCTATCCTTTTCTAATCTTTGCATATAATCTATTTGTACTGTTTTAGACCATTGCCATCTGTCTGCTTCTTTCAGTTTTACATTTGCAATAGCAAGAGATGAAGAATATCTATTTGCAGTATTTGTAATTTCCATGGAAATTGGAAATACTGCCTGCTTAGGAGTAACAATTGAATACTTATTGAGTATGTTTATTGAATTTGTATAGATCTCTCCGCAGCCACATTCTAATGTCGTTCCAAGTCCCTCAACAAAAAAGTCGTCTGCGTCATCCTCTACAATTCCTATCTCCCCATCATTTTTTGCTACTACCCTGACTCTCAGCCGAAGAAAACCCATATCATTTTCATCAGCCAGTGTATCTGGCAGGTTGAATGAATACAATTTGAAGGATTGATCCTTTCCATCATCGAATGGATCACGCCTTAGCCCTTGACTATTGTATAATATAGAATCATTATTATTCTCGTCAATTGCGATAGCATAGCCCCCTCCTCCAAAAACTGTCATCGCGGGATTTGCCTTTACTCTTTGTTTAAGTTTTTTATCTGGTATCTGGTTCCAGTCTTCCTCAGCTACATTCAACAAACTGTAAATATCTCTTGAGCAAACAATATCAACTATTAATTTATCGCCATCCCGCAAAGCAATAGTATCTGATAAGTTATTTACTACCCTATGCTCAGGTCCCCATAGAGTATCATAAGACCATCTCCTGTCAAATCTGTCATATATTTTACCAAGCCGCTGAAGGAAGAGGTTGAAAAATACACCCTGCCTATTGCGATAATCTAATATACTGCTAAGCATATAATCACCACCTTCAGTACCTTCTGGAATATCATTTTCATTTATATCAAGGCGGTTCATTCGGTAAACAGGAGCATACCTTAATTCAATAGAATCTTTG
>CAYQTZ010000549.1:0-1819 GCA_964420565.1 uncultured Hyphomicrobiales bacterium | reverse complement strand
ATAGAGATGCCACGATCAGCAAGCTAACCACTCAGGTACCAGGCGTTATTTATCAATTTCAAATGTTTCCCGATGGCTCTTCGTGTATCCCATTTTCGAGCGAAGGAATGTATGATACTCATGAAGTGAGTCCATCTCAGGTAAAAGATGATACATCCATATTTTTTTCCAGATTACATGAAGATGATGTACACTATGTAAAAGAAACTATCAACGAATCTTTCAGAACATTGAGATTATGGAAATGCGAATATAGAGTAGTCCTTCCTGCAAAGGGGCTAAGATGGCTAAGCGGTATAGCCAGACCCGAGCTGCAGAGCGATGGTTCAGTTCTGTGGCATGGATACATTAAGGACATCACAGACAGAAAACTCGTTGAAGAAAAACTAAAAGAAAGCGAAGAAAAATTCAGCAAGATTGGTAGCTCTGCCCTCGATGCCGTGATAATGATAAATGAAAAAGGGGCTATTGAATATTGGAACCCCTCAGCTGAAAGAATTTTTGGTTACAAAGCAGGCGATGTACTGGGGGAAAGTGTTCATAATCTTTTGATGCCAGATGTTTATAGAGATCAATACAAAAAGAGTTGGGATAATTTCTCTATGACTGGCAAAGAGAATGCCCTCGGAAAAGTTTTGGAACTAACAGCAATACGCGCCAATGGTGAATATTTCCCCATAGAAATTGCTTTATCATCTGTGCAGATCAAAGGCAAATACTGGGCTTTAGCTTATGTCAGAGACATAACAGACAGGAATCAATCAGAAAAAGAGCTTCTGGAATCTAAGCAGCGGTTCGAGCTTGCCGTGATTGGGACTAATGATGGTATATGGGATTGGGATATCAGAGATAATACCTTGTTCCTTTCAAAAAGATGGAAAGAAATGCTTGGCTACGAAGACCACGAAATAGAGAATTCTTTTGATTCATTTGTTAACCTCCTACACAAGGACGAACAGAAAAGAGTAAGTCAATATGTGCAAAAATATCTTAATGGTGAGTTAGATAAGTATGAGATAGAATTACGTATGATCCACAAGGACAGCACTATCCGCTGGATATTGGCCAAGGGTGAAGCACTACGGACAAAGCAGGGTATCCCTTACCGAATGGCTGGCTCGCATAGCGATATAACAAAGAGAAAGCTGCAGGAAGAAAAGATAAAACAGCAAAATGAGTATATTGAATCTATACTTATTGCTATACCAGATTTGATGTTTGTCCTTGACAGCTATGGAGTATTCATTGACTTGAAAGAAGGGCAAGATAACGAACTTTATATGCCACGCGATCTTTTTATGGGTAAGAATATTAATGAAGTATTACCTGAGCCGCTTGCCTCAGAGATATCGGCATCCATTACTGAGTTATTTAAAGGTAAAAATGTAAAACCCATTCAGTATAAATTGCCAATTAATAATGAGATAAGAGATTACGAAGCCCGACTGACATTAGCGAGTAATAAGAGCATTATAGGCATGGTTCGCAATATAAGCGATCAAAAATCAGCAGAAGAAAGATTAAAACTAAGCGAGCAAAACTTCCGTACTTTCTTCGAATCCATGGATGACATGATATTTATTGGCACTCTCGAAGGTGAGATAATAAGTGCAAATCCTGCAGCATATAATAAACTCGGTTATACATTTGAAGAATTGAAAGAAATTGGGTATTTAGGATTACACCCAAAAGATCAAGCTGATGAAGCAAAAAAAATATTTGACTTAATTATCAAAGGAGAAGAGAATCATTGTCCTTTTCCATTAGTAAGGAAAGATGGCATTCATGTGCCAGTAGATACAACTGTCTGGCAGGGAAA
>CAYQTZ010000548.1:0-1831 GCA_964420565.1 uncultured Hyphomicrobiales bacterium | reverse complement strand
TACCGGCAAAGAGCAGGATGCAGAAACGGATTTCAACTACTTCGGGGCTCGGTATTATGATGCGGGGATTTCGGTTTGGTTGAGTATTGACCCGTTATCTGACAAACGTTTATATATATCAGCATATAATTATTCCAGTAATAATCCAATTGGCAGAAAAGATCCAACTGGCATGTTAGATGGAGATTACTACACGGAGTCTGGTCTTTATCTTGGAAGTGATGGGAAAAAGGATAATAAAGTATATGTTGTTCATATTTCATGCTCTATAGAAGGTGGATTTTCACAAGAAGAATTATCAGATTTAGGAGAAAGTGCAGGTACAGATGATCTTATAACAGATATTACTGCAACAACAGGAATAACTCATGATGAATTCATCAAGTTAGCATCTCTGGCTAATAATGAAAACGGTGACTTTGAAGCAAAATTAGCACAAGCGAATGCTGCATACAATAGATATAATTCAAGTAAGTATGATCGAAATTTCAAAAAAGCATTTAATAGTTTCAGTGGAAGCACAACCAGAAACTTGCATAAAAAACTAATGAAAAAGAATGGTCTCTATGCTAGCTTCTTCAACTCCACAAAAAAGGAAAGAAGTGAGAATATGCAAATGAGAAATTCTATCGTTGCCGTTATAAATGCATTAACCGGAGGTGAAGATTATTCCAATGGAGCTTGGGGCTGGCACGGGATTGATGTTACACTTCCAAGTTGGAAAGCATATAAGGATTTTGTAGTTAAAGGAGGTTTTAAATGGGCTGATGATGCATATGTAGAAGGGGAGATTACTCCTGAAAATTTCCCATCAACTGAAGGGAAAAGAGGACAGTATTATACAATAACCGCTTCTTATGGAAAATCAATATTTTGGAGGAAATCAGAATGAAAATATTTAGTTTTATTGGATTAATAATATTTATCTTCTTATCGTGTCTTAGTAATAGAGATAACTCTGATATTGAAAAGCCGCTTTCTGACTTTGGGTTAACAGAAATGATTTGTATTGACACCTTAAATGTTGACTCATTAATCTTCTTTGAAAGCGAAAACTTTCAATCAGAATTATTAAAGTTGGCAAATAATAAAAAGTTGAAGATAACAAAATGCTATGGAAATGAGAATATCGATTCAGTTCTGATCGAGTTCAACAATATCAAATTCAATCTTCTTGATTATAAAGGTCAATTTGATAACGACACTCTGTTATATAATTTTTCAATTCAATTGGAATATTATATAATAAAATATTTGGACAATACCTACTTCATTTTTATTGCTAATAATGAAGATTGCTGTGGATCAATGTGTCGGCAATGTGACTATTTATTGTTTCATATAGATAAAGAAATGCTTTCAACAAGATTAACAGTAATAGACTTTTGGGAAAATAATTTACAAAAGATAATACCATCTTTTGGAATTTTTAATAATAGTTTATGTTTTTATCAAATTGAACAGGATGAGAATAGTGAAATGTACACACTTGTTCCATTCAAATACCAAGATAGCAATCTACATAAGATTACCGATACTAATGGGCAATCGTTGTTTTTAAAAATTAGGTTATTAGAAAAGAATGCGATAGTAGTAGATTATAATTGGATGTAGGATGATTTCCATGCTTGGAAATTGTTTAAGTTTTATTATGCAAGCATAGATAAGGTTATAAAGATAGAACGGGAAAAGACTACCGGCTTTATGATTGCCATCGCTCCATCTCCCGATCCACTGTCTCATCCAGCATCTTTGCATAAATCTGTGTAGTTCCAATTCTTATGCCCTAAAAGCTTTTGAACGGCCTCTAAAGGCATTCCCAGGTTCAGGC
>CAYQTZ010000547.1:0-1838 GCA_964420565.1 uncultured Hyphomicrobiales bacterium | reverse complement strand
CTCCCTTGCTTTTTACATAGCAGGGCCGGGGAGGGATCAGCTTGATAAATATAGTTCATAAATGATACTTTGATCTGACAACTATCTACTTGATAGCATAAAGATTTGTACTATATTGACTTATTCTCTTATATCACGATTTTATAGTATGAACTTACTTAGATCGTTGCTTTTGATAATGTCTTTTAGATGCTGATCAACCGTATCTGCAGTAATTGTAATGTTTGTTTCCTCAATGTTATCAGGTGCATTGAATAAGATGTCTTCGAGCAGAGTTGACATAATAGTATGAAGTCGGCGAGCTCCAATATTGGTAACATCCTGATTGACCTGAGCGGCAGTAGATGCAATTTTATTAATAGCGCTTTCATCAAAAAAGAGATCAATATCTTCGGATTTCACCAAAGCCTGATATTGTTTGATCAAAGCATTTTCGGGCAATGTAAGTATCTTAACGAAATCTTCTTCAGTAAGACTTTTCAACTCAACGCGAATGGGGAAACGTCCCTGCAGTTCGGGGATGAGATCAGATGGTTTAGAAACATGGAAAGCTCCAGAGGCAATAAATAATATATGCTCTGTTCTTACCGGACCATATTTAGTATTTACAGTAGTGCCTTCAACTATGGGCAGCAAATCTCTTTGAACGCCTTCACGCGAAACTTCCGGGCCAGAACCAGAACCGCCTTTGGAAGCTATTTTATCAATTTCATCTACGAATACGATACCTGAGTTTTCTGTTCTTTTAATAGCCTCGCGTACGATAGCTTCCATATCGAGCAGTTTTTCGGCTTCTTCTTTTTGAAGAACTCTGAT
Organism: uncultured Hyphomicrobiales bacterium; assembly: GCA_964420565.1. GTDB lineage: Bacteria > Bacteroidota > Ignavibacteria > Kapaibacteriales > UBA2268 > CAYQTZ01. Next base: position 1,022 of record CAYQTZ010000547.1, on the reverse strand, counting down.
AGCTTCCTCGATTTTCATTTTCCTTTTTTTATTCTTTTTGGGAAGGATATTCCCGAAAAGATCCTGCAGATTCATCCCCATCTCATCGAGTCCTATAGGACCAAGCACTTGCATAGATGGAATTTGATCAACCATAGTTTCTATTTCGATATGTCTGTCGTTTAGTTTACCTTCGCGAAGCATCTGGCGGAATTTTTCTCGGGTTTTAGAGTTGTCTTTTATTTCTTCGTCCGTAGCAGTATCGAAAGATGGTCCACGCTTAACCGGAGGAATAAGAATATCAAGAATTCTGTTTTCGGCGGCTAATATTGCTTCGTTGCGTTTTTCTGTTGATTGCTCTTCGCGAACCATAGCAACGGCTCTTTCAGCCAGATCGCGGATTATTGATTCGACATCGCGTCCCACATAACCAACTTCAGTAAACTTTGTCGCCTCAATTTTAGAAAATGGAGCACCTGCGAGACGGGCAAGACGTCGAGCGATCTCAGTTTTTCCGACACCCGTTGGGCCAATAAGAATTATATTGTTAGGCATTATCTCTTCGCGCAGTTCGCCAGTTACGCTTTGCCGGCGCCATCTATTCCGCAGAGCTATAGCCACAGCTTTTTTGGCGGCTGATTGGCTTATTATATACTTATCTAATTCTTCTACAATTCTGCGAGGTGTAAGCAGATTATCCATGCCCTGCTCTTGTTTCACTAAATTCACTATTTGTTCTTTTTGGCTATCTGTTAATTGAATACCTGACATATTATCCATACTGACTACTTATTAAATTCAACTTTCATTTTTTTCATAGAATAGGTTAAACTACATTGAGGCAAAATTATTGTATCATTCGCATAAAGAATTTAAAAATAACTCCTAACAAAATAAAACAAAAGGATGTGTAAATTTTAATACCAACAGTAATAATCTTTGAATTTATTCATAAAGATATTGATTGTGTTATATTTTTTTATAAAATTTCTAGTGGTTTTAATATTGCATTTAAGTATATATGTTAATATTAGAACTTTAAA
>CAYQTZ010000546.1:0-1841 GCA_964420565.1 uncultured Hyphomicrobiales bacterium | reverse complement strand
AATTATTCTTAGAAACAAATAAACATCAAGAGCCTTACATAATTGCTGTTTCGATAGTTGCAAGCAACGAAATTGATCAGATAGCCCAAGATTATAACGTAGAAGTTGTTAGAATAAGGAACTCCCACTCTGCGATGATGGAGGCAACCCGCGACGAAGATATTCGATTCGTTGGTGGTATATGGGGTGGCTATATTTTCTCTGACTTCCTTTTTGCTTCTGATGGAATGTACACTATTGGCAAGATACTCGAGATGTTAGCTAATACCGGGAAGAAAATTTCTGAAATTGACGAATCAATTCCCCGCAGATTCCAATATCAGATAGATGTTGACTGCCCTTGGCAATATAGAGGTCAGGTAATGAGGCAGGCAATGGAGTACTCAGAGAGTTTATCTCGCGAACTCGTAGAAGGCGTAAAAGTTTTCCACGAAGAGGATTCAGTGCTTATGATACCCGATCACGAAAAGGGGGCTTTCCTCGTTATTGCAGAAAGCAGTAAATACGAAGAAGCAGTAACATTAGCAAAGAAATATGGCTCTTTGGTTACACAATGGCAACAAAGTTCATAAATTAGTATGATTTTGTTGTATATTTGTAATAATAGTTTTCTGTTGTAATAATTTATTATTGCAACAGAAAACAGTTTATCGAATAATTTTAATGACTGATTTATGAAGATCACTGACATACTGAATATTAACTCTATCAAGGTTAACATAACCGTTGATACCAAAGATGAACTTCTAAAGAAGTTAGTGAATTTAGCCGCTGCCTCAGGCAATATAATTGATAAAAAATCTGTTTACTCTGAAGTGATGGAACGCGAGAGCATTATGTCCACAGGGGTAGGCAAAGCCATAGCTTTACCACACGCTAAAACCAATGCCATAAAAGGTACTATCGGGGCTTTATGCACATTAAAAGAGCCGCTTGAATACAATAGTTTAGACGACAAGCCCGTAATATTAGCATTTCTCTTGCTTGGCGAGGAAAATAACGTAGGCGGGCATCTCCGCTTGCTTAGCATGATATCCCGACTTATGAATATTGATGAATTCAGAGCTAAACTCCAAAATGCAAAAACGCCTCAGGAAGCTCTCGACCTTTTCTATGAATATGAATCTGGCGATTGATCATCTCATTAAAAAAAATACATTCTTTATTGAAACCAAAATCTTCTTCTTGTGTTTATTTATATAGAGATTTTTTTATTTATTTGTTAGGATACGATTATGCGGAAGAAAACCTTACTCTTTGCAACTTCTATATTAGCCCTTTTAATACTTTTCTCTTGCAATGACACAACAACAGAACCACAGAATAATCTTAGTATATCAGGGATCATCGTTGATATGAATGATAACCCGATAGAAGGAGCTATTGTACAAGCATTCGATTCCGACAGCAGATTACTTGATAGTGATGTTACCGATACCGAAGCAGGCTTTTTTCTGGAAAACATTTTAAATGACTTTTCAAATGTAAACATTAGAATATCTAAAGAAGGATTTCTTACATTCGAGGATAAACTTAGTAATCTTACTAATAATAAAGATAAGAAGATCAATGCCAAACTCCTTAATGACGAGGATAGTTGCTGCGGTAAGATTGCATTTACAGTGAAGGATAAATCAGACAGCTCTTTGGTACGGGAAGCTGAAGTTAGATTAAACATAACAAAAAAGGTAATTGAAAAGATCTATACTGATGAAAATGGCTATGCTCTCATAGATTCACTTTTCCAATATTAATATTGGGTTAGAATTGCCAAAGAACGATTTAGTTTTATCGTAGAAGATATAATAGTAGATGACTGCGATACTCTTAATCTTGTTTTC
>CAYQTZ010000545.1:0-1855 GCA_964420565.1 uncultured Hyphomicrobiales bacterium | reverse complement strand
CGCCGACCGCTGAAAGCTATAAAATGGAAACACCCCTCGATCCCCTCTTACCAAGCGGGGAAGTAAGATAAAATCCCGTTTTTTTAAGTAGGATAAATTTTTTCACAAACACCCCTCGATCCCCTCTTACCAAGCGGGGAAGTAAGATAAAAAGTCCCCTCGGTCCCCTCTTACTAAGCGGGGAAGTCTAATATAATCAAGCTCTTACGCTGACCGCTGAAATCAAAATAAAAAATTTGTCATTAAAAAGTTGATTTCATTGCTATCAAAAGGTATCATATAAAAGTCAATACTCGAACGATTGAATAAATACTTTGACTTGATATGCTCTTTACTTATCTTGCAAAAATTGTTTTTTCAATATTTGAGTAAAGAATGTCTGGACGGCTCCGTACACTTGCTTCGGAAACCATGATATATGGTGGTTTTACTATTGTCGGGCGTTTCATAACATTTTTACTTACTCCGATTTACACCAATTATCTGACAATGCAGGAAGTTGGAGATATTAGCTGGATATTCGGTTGCATTGCTTTTCTGAATATTGTCTATTGCTTTGGTATGGAGGGAGCTTTTTTTCGCTTTTATAAAAAAGATGAATTCGAGCATAACAAAATTGTATTTACTCATGCTTACCTTTTAATACTTGCCATTAGCTTTATTGTATCCACTCTGGCTTTTATCTTTGCCGAGCAGATAGCCCCCATGATGACCGATCTCGAATACGGAGTAACCCTGATACGCATATCAGCTCTTATACCGCTGCTCGATTCGATGATGACCATCCCCTATGCTTTACTCAGAATATCTAATAGGCCTAAGCGATTTGCATTGACCCGCTTTATAGTAATAGTTGTAGCCGTTTCCCTTAATCTGCTTTTCATTGTTGTATTAGGATGGAATGCCGATGGTGTTTTTCTCTCTACATTACTGGCGAATATAGTCGGAGTTGCTTCTTTTATTCCTGATATTTTAAAATATATGAAGTTCAAATTCAACAGTTCAATGCTAAAAGAAATGTTGGCTTTCGGTGTGCCGACAATCCCAGCCAGTTTGTCTGCCATGATATTACAGATGGCAGACCGCCCCATTTTGAAGTATATGACAGACAGCTCTACTCTTGGTCTTTATCAGGTAAACCACAAGTTAGGGATTCCGATGATGCTGATGGTAGCCGTTTTCGATTATGCGTATAAACCTTTTTATCTTAGTCATTTCGATGACGATGACGCAAAGCCGATGTTCGCACGCATAATGACTTACTTCACCTTGGTATGCGCCGGGATATTTTTATTGACTGGCTTTTATATGGATTTTCTGATAAGAATGCCATTTATTGGTGGTAATTTTATTAATGCTGATTATTGGAGTGGTCTTGGAATATTGCCAATAATTCTTGGTGGTTACTTTTTTAATGGTATTTATAATAATCTCGCCGCAGGTTTTTATATTACAAAAACGACCAAATACCTCCCTATAGCTGTTTTGATAGCTGCTGTTATCAATATTTTGATGAATTTGTTGCTTATACCAATAATGAGCTATTGGGCTTCTGCATGGACTATGCTTATATCTTATATTATCGCCGCAGGAATATTATATTTTTACGCTCAGAAAGTATATCCAATAGCATTTGAGTGGAAGCGGCTCGGCATACTGACGGGAACTACACTGGCAGTATATTTCACAGGATTTCACATTTCCAATGAGTTTTCTTTGCTCTGGGCTTTTATTATTAGAAGTGGATTTCTGTTCCTGCTTGTGGTTCTGCTAAAAATCTTTGGGTTCTTTACAATTTCAGAAATCTCTCGTATGAAAAAATTCTTTAGTAGAAAGGGAGAAATATAGATGACTT
>CAYQTZ010000544.1:0-1876 GCA_964420565.1 uncultured Hyphomicrobiales bacterium | reverse complement strand
GATGCTGTGCAGGATGTGCTGATGAAGCTTTGGGAGATGCGTGATAAGATGAGCAGCACTCGAAACCCTGTTTCTTATGCTATGATGTCTGTTAAAAATTATTGCATTGATAAGATCAGAACACGAAAGCAGATGTATGAGCTAAACGAAGACATTGTAGAAACAAAGATCTGCCAGCCAGATAAACAGGCAGAGCTCTCGGAAACAAAGAAAATCGTTGAAAATATAATTAACGATCTACCAGAGCAGCAAAAAATCATAATGCACTTAAGAGACATCGAGCAATGCGAATACGAAGAAATTGAACAGATAACGGGTTACGACAAAAATTATATAAAAGTGAATCTATCGAGAGCCAGAAAAAAAGTAAGAGAACAGCTATTAACAAAATATAAGTATAGATATGAAAAAAATTGATGAAATAATCGCAAAATACCTCGAGGGCGAAAGCTCTCTGGAGGAAGAAAAGCAGATAAGGGAATTCCTTAGCACAGATGATTTACCAAAAGAATATCTCTATCTGAAAGACCAGTTTGAGTACTTTGAAAATGCAGGTAATGAAAAGAGTAAGCTAAACACAGATGAGCTAATTTTAACAGAAAAAGAGCCGGCTAAGATACTAAAACTATCAGAAATGCAAAGATTTATGATCAGGATATCTGGAGCTGCTGCCACTCTGATAATAATGATCGTTGCGTTTTTTATGTTTGTTGTCGAAGACGATAAGTACCCGAATGATACAATCAAAGATCCCCAATTAGCTTATGAAGAAGTTCAATCTGCCCTTGGTTTGATAGCAGAAAATATGAATAAAGGAACAAACAAACTGAATAAATTGTCAATAATTCAAACCAGCTTAGAAAAAGCAGGTAGAGTGTCAGAATTTAATAAAAATCTGATGAAAGCAAATAAAATAACTGATTTTAACAGAATATCAAATAAATATGTTTCACATGTATTAGGAGTTTAAAAATGAAAAAGCTGACTTTATTAATTGCGATCATTATGATCATGCCACTCATTACACTCGCACAGAGCAATTTTGGTTCTATTATCCAGCAGTATCAGGGTGTAAAAGGCTTTACAACAGTCAATATGACCCATGATATGTTCGATGCTCTCGGTGATATGGCTAATGAATCTTTACCAAAAGGAATAGAAGGGATGCTAATACTTACTTTCGACAGAAAAAAAGCCGAAAAAGACTATCCACTATATTCAGAATTAAAATCTATAATTGACAAAGAGGATTACAAGACATTCATGGACGTTAACGAAGGGGATCAGAATGTTCATTTTCTTGTTAAAAAGAAAAAAGGGGAGGAATCTGTATCTGAATTTCTGATGCTGGTACATAGTCCAGACGAAACAACTTTTATCTGGATGAATGGCAAACTAAATCTAAATGATCTTCAAAAAATGGGCAATGCCGGGAATATGTTCGGTCAGCCAAATAATAAAGAGAAAATCAATGACGAAGAAAATGCTAAAAAAGGCGGCAAGATCAAATAATAATAATGATCAATATTTATTGTAAGAGAGCAAATTACCCTTCCGAAGGCTTCTTCAGCTTCGGAAGGGTAAATAATCTGATCGCTGAAAGCCGAAAGCTAACTACATCACTTTTCTCTTCACCCCCCAACTCCTGCAATTAAGCCAATAGAGATAATCACTACCCACTCGCTGAGAAGACTGTGTGATGGGTATGAATCAAGGAAAACAATATATCAAACTGATCCCTCCCCGACTCTCCATTAATGAGACTGTGTGATGGGGTATAAATATTGTGAAAAATTGCAATAAAAACTGATCCCTCCCCAGCCCTCCCTTACTGAGACTGTGTTACAGCCCCCAAAATCGGCAAATATTATTTTTT
>CAYQTZ010000543.1:0-1877 GCA_964420565.1 uncultured Hyphomicrobiales bacterium | reverse complement strand
TTTATATTGTTATCTTGTCTAATGATGTACTCAGAGACCAGAAAAAAATCATTGCATATTAACCGATCTTTCAAGAGCAGAATTTTTTAATATTAAAATATTGTGATTGAATTACTATACCCTATTGACCAATGAAAAAGTACTTTTTATTTCTCATCTCTCTACTGATTACGGTTGCTACTTATTCCCAAAACGCTGTTGAATGGCAACACTACTATGGAGGTTCACAAATGGATCGCTTAAATGACGCAATTGAAACGTCTGACGGGGGGTATCTTTTTGTTGGCTCAACTCCGTCTAATGATAGTGATTTTGTTCTAAATAAAGGGCAAAACGACTTTGCTGTGCTTAAAACTGATTCGCTTGGGAATAAGATATGGAGCAATTGCTTTGGCGGGGCAGAGGATGATTATGGATATTGCGCGGTTGAAGGCCCTAATGGGAAGTACTATATTGCTGGTGGCACCTGGTCAACAGAGCACGATGTCTCAGGGAATCACGGGATGCAGGATGCATGGCTTATTTGTGTCAACTCCAATGGTGTTCTGGAATGGCAAAAGTGTTTTGGAGGATCCCATGATGAAGAGTTTCGTGATATTGTTTATCATCATGGCAAACTTTTATTGGTCGGAAGAGCTCGCTCAATGGATGGTGATGTTACCGGGAATCACGATATGACTTCCTGGGATGTATGGGTGGTTGAAACAGACACAGTTGGCACCCTGTTGAAAGAAAAGTGCTTTGGCGGAAGTGAGACTGAAAATGGGAGGGCTATCATACTTATTAATGATTCAGTGCCTGTTATTCTGGCACAATCAAATTCAAACGATTATGATCTTGACACTAATTATGGTAGTAATGACGCGTGGATTTTTAGGCTGAACTCATTATGGGTTTTCCATTGGAAAGTTACTTTAGGAGGATCCGCATCAGAACTCATGTGGAAGGCGATTCATACAAATAGTTCCTCATTGATGATCTTGGTGGGTAGCTATTCATCTGATGGAGATGTAATCGGCAATCATGGTGTTGATGACACTTGGTTAATTGAATTAGACTATTATGGCAACTTGATATGGAGTAATTGTTTTGGCGGATCCTCTAGTGATTATAGTTATGATATTGCCAAAACAGCAGATGACGGGTATGTCCTTTGTGGCAGGGCAAGTAGCCATGACGGCGACGTCATTAAATATCCGGACTATTATGGTTCATTTTGGGTTCTGAAATTAGATTCAACAAAGAATATACAATGGAGCAGATGTTTTGGTGGTAGTACAGATGAAAGGGGGAGATCAGTTATTCCAACTGATGATGGTGGCTTTTTGGTTGCAGGTGAAAAGCACATTAATTACGGTTCAACCACTAATTCAAAAACGATGTGGTGGATCATGAAACTAGCATATTTTGTTGATGTTGAAAAACAAGTGTCATCGCAGGAACAAGGCATCTTAATGTATCCTAATCCAGTAACATCACAGTTGAATATCTCCTGGAATTCAGCACAAGATATTTTTCTTAAAAAGATCGAAATTATAGATGTTACCGGTAGACAAATGCAAATACAATCCAAAAAAGAAAGTGTAGGATTAGATCATATTGATGTATCCTCTCTTAAACCGGGAATGTACTTCATAAACATCTATCTGGTCAACGAAAGATATCAGAAGATGTTTGTCAAATATTAGAAGTCTTGGTGGAACAATCGGCGAAATTGACCACCCAATATCGGTTTAAACTGACCACCCTAATCGGTCGAAAATGACCAGGCTTATCGGACGAAAGTGACCACCTTAATCGGAGCAAATTGACCACCCCCTAAAAGTAACCCTCCGGCCACGCACCTCTTTTCTGTAGTTTTTTGAAAGAGTAATTTT
>CAYQTZ010000542.1:0-1878 GCA_964420565.1 uncultured Hyphomicrobiales bacterium | reverse complement strand
ACTCCCTCCCTTATTTATAAGGGAGGGCTGGGGTGGGATCGTATTTATTACAATTTTTCACAATATTTATACACCATCACACAGTCTCTAATTTTAAGAGAGGACTGGGGAAGGATCAATTCAGAGTTTTTGCAATGGTTTTAAGTAATAATACAAAGAGGATATTCTTATATTATAGAGAGATACAACTGGTGGCCGCCAGTAAACGGAGGAATAAATCCATGCAACAATTGAGAAACCTGGTTTGACACGTAATCCTCGTAACTTCTTTATTTTTAGTTGTGGGATAAGGAGTTCTAAAATACACTTGTAGTATCATTTAAAAAGCATTTTAATTAGCTCAAGTTTACAAAAACAAAATAATAATGTGGCACTAAAAATATTTATATAAAAATATAGATAATTTCAAAAATTTTTCTATATTAATATTTAATGAATTGAATACAAAAAGCAATTTATGAATTTGTCATTATTATCATTTAGGAGATTCACATGGATTTTTTACTCACAGAAGAACAAATAATGCTTAAAGACATGGTAGCAAAGTTTGCTAAAGAAAAGATTGCGCCCGTTGCGTCAGATAACGAAAAGAACCACCGATATCCAGCGGACATCATCAAAGAAGCTGGCGAACTTGGCTTAATGGGCATTGCCTATCCCGACGAATATGGTGGAGCCGGTATGGACTCTGTCTCGTATTTTTTAGCAGTAGAAGAAATATCACGATGGTGTGCCTCTACGGGGGTGATCATTTCGGCACATTCTTCTCTGGTTTGCGATCCTATCTACCGTTTTGGCACCGAAGAGCAAAAGCAAAAATATTTGCCAGATTTGCTCTCTGGTCAGAAAATTGGCAGTTTCTCTCTAACTGAAGCAGGAGCTGGCTCAGATGCTGGCGCTACCAAAACTACCGCAGTGCAAAAAGGCGACAAATGGATACTTAACGGCTCAAAACTTTTTGCCACTAATGGCAACGAAGCAGATATTTTCATATTGATTGCCTCAACAGATCCAGGCCAAAAAACACGCGGTATATCTGCCTTCATTGTAGAAAAAGAGATGCCGGGTTATAAAATTGGTAAATTAGAGAAAAAACTTGGTATCCGTTCATCATCTACGGCGGAAATAATTTTAGATAATGTAGAAGTGCCTAAAGAGAATTTGCTCGGCGATTTGAACAAAGGTTTCAAACTATCCATGGTTACTCTCGATGGAGGGCGGCTCGGTATAGCAAGCCAGGCATTGGGAATAGCTCGTGCATGCATTGAAGACTCAGTAAAATATTCAAAAGAGCGCCATCAGTTCGACCAACCTATTGCAAACTTTCAGGCATTGCAATGGATGATGGCTGATATGATCACTGAATACAACGCTGCATGGATGCTCGTTTGGAAAGCTTCGATGATGAAAGATAAGGGCTTACGCTATTCGATGGAATCTGCTCAGGCAAAACTTAAAGCTTCGGAAGTAGCCTCATTCTGCGCCAACAAAGCGGTTCAAATACATGGCGGTTACGGCTATACAGAAGATTTCAACGTAGAACGCTATTTGAGAGATGCAAAAATCACCGAAATATATGAGGGAACCAGCGAAATCCAACGTTTGGTAATTGCCAGAACATTGCTATCATAAAATAATTATTTTAAATGATCTTCGCCTAAAATATTTTATTCAGGCGTATAGAGTACATAACGAGAAATCATGAGCTTGCAGGAATTGTGCATCAAACCACATTTTCGCAATATTTTGGATTTATATCAGATTGCACCCCCCTAACTTTTAGGACTGACTGGGGGGTGTTTCATTAGCGTCATAAGGTAAGCCCATTGCAAAAGTCCAAAAACGATCCCACCCCGACCCTCCCTTACTACGCAAGGG
>CAYQTZ010000541.1:0-1890 GCA_964420565.1 uncultured Hyphomicrobiales bacterium | reverse complement strand
AACATGTGAAAACTGTAAGTCTTGAGGACATTGTCCAATATAGATCCAAAGAGATTGGTACACACGACGTTACGTGGAATGTTTTTGATTCACTTGGGAATAGTTATTCCTACTTTAATCTGCTTACGAACAAAGCCTTTGTTTATGATAAAATATCAGGCAGATATATTACTATCAAAAGAGGATACCACCAGACGGGCCAGGCACCAGAGGATGATATTGATAATTCAAAAAATAACGTATTTATTCGTTATTCAGATGATTTAGGTAAAACCTGGGATGAGAAGATATTAGTATATAACCACAGAGAATCCGGCTATGGCGAAGGTAGATATCCTTCATGCTATGGATTTGAATTTGAGGGAGCTTTTTCTGTTGGTTTTTGTATTCCTTTAGTCAATGAAGCTGCTGAAGTATGGTACGGACATGGCTGGGGTTTCTGGAATGCTGATTTTGGCTCGATAGTAAACCACGACAGAGACATTGAAATTGACGGAACACAATATTCCTGGAGCACAGATAATAGAGTCTATTGCGAAGGTAATGAAACGGACATCTTTTACAAAAGTGTTTCTGAGATAACTCCAGCACCTGGCTCAGAGACAGTATCAAATGCTAATAATATAGCAATGAGAAAATCAGTAAACCTGTCAAATCCCGATAAGGTTGTGCCGCCACAGTGGGCAAGCAATATATTTCGCGAAGTAGAGAGTGCCGGAGAAGGAAGATTCAATCAGCAAGTTGACTTCGGTCCTATTTCAGGCGATGATATGTATATGGCTGTCTATGGTAATTTCATTGTTGAACCAATAATCAAGAATAAACCTGCTGTTTCAATATCCACAGATAAAGGCGAAACCTGGTCTGGTTTTAATATCATCCCTAATTCTGTACTTGATGTATATGCTGAAACAGAGTATAATATAACAGTAGAAAATCCTGGCGATAGTATTATTTTCGATTGGCAGACCAAGAGCTTCGTAATGCTGCCAAACGGCGATTTCAGCTATATTATGAAAGCTCTGATAGCAAATTATGGAGAAAGAAGTACAAAGATCATTGAAGCTTATTACGAAGATGGAAGATGGGGCATTAGAACTATTGCTGATATTACAGGCGCATACATTACTTATGTTGATGTAACAAACGAACCAGGTGATCGCTTAAATCCTTCAGACATTGAGCTTCAGGGAGCAGTAACTTTCGATGGAACAAAAATAGTTGCAAAATGGGTAGATCTGATAGGTTATGATCCTGAGACGAGAAAATTCGAAACAACAGACGTATTCGTTGCCACACGCGAAGTTGGCAAATCTGACTGGAGCGAGAAAATGAACATAACTAACTCTGAGGATCTTGACCGCTCTACAATGCTACCAGATTTCGTACCAAACGATCTGAAAGATATACCGCTACTTAAAATGAGGACCATTAACTATTCGACTAATCCTGAAGAGGTATGGGCTGCACAGTTTTATGCAGGCGAACCGCAACATCTATTAGTCGGGCATTTCGACACAGAAGTTTCTGTAGAGAATACTAAGCCAAAGACTTCCTTTGAAATAAAAAGTATGTATCCTAATCCCGCTGACCAAGACGTTACTATACTCTTTACTACAGACAGCTACGGAAGCTGCACTATTGACTTATACGACGTTATGGGTAAAAAGTTACAAGAAAATATAGTAAGTAATCTATCTGCAGGCGAAAGATATGTAACATTTGATACATCATCTCTTCCGGTTGGGACATATTATATTACGCTTCGATTAAACGGACAGTCCGTTACAGAAGTTTTGAACGTGATAAGATAATTAATTTTTTAATATAATGTTTTAATAAGGAGTAAGTACTATGCGTAAATGTATTTTACTGATTTTAAATTCCAGT
>CAYQTZ010000540.1:0-1894 GCA_964420565.1 uncultured Hyphomicrobiales bacterium | reverse complement strand
ACGGACGATCTGGCGAAGATAGAAAGATTCGTCGACGTGGCTATATAACAGCGCTCATACGTGATCGATTAAGACGTACCTAATTACTCAAATATATAATATAACCCATTGAAATGCTATTAAAATAAAATTAACCAAACATGCTAAAAAGTATGTTCAAATTTATTTGACATACCCATTTAGAACCTGTATACTCTTCTCAAAATAACTTTGAGAGGAGGAAACAGATGGATACATTTGAAAAATTACTTGAATTGCAAAAGGATTTACTTCAATCACAACTCAAAACCATTTATCGCTACCAGCAAAAAAGTGCCCCAGATAAAAAGACAATAAAACGTACGTCCAAACTGAATATTGTGGCAGACATACTCGCACCTTCTGATCAACCGCTGCATATATCTGAAATTATCCGTATCGCTCAACAGGAATATCAGACTGAAATGGAAAGAGATTCCATTGTTTCCGCACTGGTTAAGAAAGTAAAAGCTGGCCGTCAATTTGTTCGAGTGGCCCCTAATACTTTCGCTCTTAAAAATTAAACACCAATGGAGGAAATACCTTATGAGCTTTACGGCCAAATTGAATCAATTACGCAAAATTTTAGGAAAAAATGAACACTTTCAACGGGAAAAAAAATTGCTCTTTTTGAACTGGTTGTTTCCCTAATCTCAAGCTTTTCGGTTTGTGGCAAGAAAAAATCCATTGCCGATGCGCATCGGAACTTTATCAAGCTTACCGGAAAAAAGATTTCCCGAAGTAGCTTCTGGCAACGACTTGCCAATAAAAAGCTATTAGAATTTCTTGAAAAAGCCGTCATACAATTCTCCTTTAAACTGCAGGAAAAGGCTTTGGCTAAGTTGTCATGGTTATCAGAATTTACCGATGTTTATATTTACGATGCTTCCCCGATCCGCTTGCCGGCAGCGCTGTCGAATAGATTTCCTGGTAATCGGACCAATCACAGCCCGGCATGCTTAAAACTCAGTGCACTATACAAATTGAGTTTTCGAGGAATTCAATGGTTTAAATTTACGGCTCAAAAGCCCCATGACAGTAAAATCCTGCCGGATTTGCAGCAGTTAAAAGGGTCATTGTTTTTATTTGATCTCGGATATTTTAGTCACTCATTTTTGCAAAAATTAGATCAATTGGGTGTTTGGTTTGTTTGTCGCCTAAAAGAAAACTCTGCTCCCATAATATCGCGTGTTATCAAAGGTGTTGCGAAACGATATATTGACCAGCCGTTGAACCAAAAAGTCAATTTAAGGGGCAGCATTGTTGAAGTTTGGGGCAAATTGATGCTTCCAGGTAAAGGATTCATAGAGGTTCGCCTCATTGGTTTTCGCTTCCCTAAATCCAAAAAATATCGTTGGTACGCGACAAATTTGCCGGACGCCATGCTTTTGGCAGAATGGATATATCCAATATATCGGCTCAGATGGCAAATTGAACTCTTTTTTAAATCAATCAAGTCAATGTTAAATGCTGATCAAATAACCTCAGCAAATGAAAATATCGCTTTGAGCATTGCTTATGGATCCATTCTGGCTTCAATGATAGCAAGTTCTATTATAATTCAAGAAGCCGTTGCCGTTGCTCATATTGAATTAAAATCAATTACGGCTCAAAGGTTAATGCTAGTGTTTTCTCTTGTAGCGCATAACTTTGCTCAATGTCTTCTTTCAAAAGATATTAAAAACAAATTTTTAATGGATAAGTTAAAAAGGCTTTTCCATTTACTTGTATGCCCCAATAGAAAACATCGGCCAACATCACTAGAAAAAGTCGTGATGTTAACATGTTAAATAAAATGGCTTTCTTATCCGATCACATATGAAGAATCTTACATCCAATTTACCCCATATGACCTGCCAACTGTGGACTGAATTTT
>CAYQTZ010000539.1:0-1897 GCA_964420565.1 uncultured Hyphomicrobiales bacterium | reverse complement strand
ATATATATATATGAACATTTGATTAATTTTTATTCATAATATATTAATATATTATCTTATTTATTATTTCTCAATAATTGGATAAAAGAAGGATGGGAATTTGGGACGAGGATTCAGAGGCGAGGAATTGGGAATTGGTAAGAGAATAAGTATAACTTATTTTGAAAAGTGCATTCCCAAATCGGAGTTTGGGAATGAGAACTGGGGGGAAATCGGAGTTTGGGAATTGAGGGCTGGAGAGGGATCTGCTTAAGTCATGCCCATGACACAGATTCGTTGGTAGATGTTTATTTATAATATCAGGATATATTCTTTTTTACTAAAAAACTCCATAATATTTTTTATTAGAAGTTATGATCACAAAATTTCTTCTAATTTCCTCACCATGCCAGATATTGTATGCTCATCGGCTTGATGAATATATTTTACGCCTTTTGCACTTAATGACCCTTCGGTAACGGGCCCAATAGCCAGCGGGATGCCGCTGCTCAATAATTCTAAAGCCGTTTTATCTCCTAATATGCTAAAGAAGTTATTGACAGTAGAAATGCTGGTGAACATATAGGCATCAGCGGCATTTTTTGTCAGGTCATTAATAATATCTTCATCTGGGAGATCTTTCATTATCTTATAAACTTCGATAGTATCTACTGACGCTCCCATATTTATTATACCTTCAGTTAAAGGATCGCGATCGAAATCGCCCTTTACCCGTAAAAATTTCTTGTTTTTTATATTATAACTATTTGGCATTTCTTCGAGCAAGGAAGCAGAAGTGAATTTATTGGGTATAAAATCTGGTATCAGCGAGTATTCTTTTAGCTTGTTGCCAGTGCCAGAGCCAATTACTGCGATTTTAGAATTACACAGAGTTCGCGCATCCAAACCCTCTTTATTTAATATATCAAAAAAGTATCTCACTCCGTTTTCGCTTGTAAATATTATCCAATCATAATTTATTTGAAAATATTTTCTAATGCTTTTCTCAGGTATAGAAAAATCTGTTTTTATAACGCTGAAGGGAATTACATTTGCACCTTTTTCAGTTAATAATTCATATAAAGATCTTTTCTGGTCTGCGGCTCGTGTAGAAACAATTCTCTTGCCAAATAACGGCTTATCTTCGAACCATGAAATCTCATTTTTCATTCCTGCTGTAGGGCCAATAATAGTCAATACCGGTGGTTTGAAATTATTTTTATTTATCTCATCAGGCAGTTCAGATAATATAGTATTCAGACTTCTTTGTGTGGGAAGCGTTCCGTTCTGAATGGCAGCAGCATGCGTATCTGGCGACAATCCATTACTGATCAATATATCTACGACTTCCCTAATTCTGCCTACTCCCATATAGATGCATAAATTAGTGTTTTGTAGTTTGGCTAAAGCAGGCCAATCCACTTGTGTTTCTTCTTTGCCCGGTGCTTCATGAGCGGTAATGAATACAGTCTGAGTAACTAATTTTCGGTGTGTAAGTGGAATACCAGCATAACAGCTTGCGCCAATAGCTGCGGTTACGCCGGGTATCACTTCAAATTCAATCCCAGCTTCTTTCAGAGCAAGGGCTTCTTCCGATCCACGCCCGAAGACATAGGGATCGCCACCTTTTAGCCGAGCTACAATTTTGCCCTGCATGGCTTTGTCTATCATCATGCTGATAGTATCTTCTTGCTTAACAAAATGCTTGCCTGCGGCTTTACCAACAAATATTTTTTCGGCAGAGTAATTGCATGCAGATAATAATTCGGGATTAGCAAGCCGGTCATATAGGACCACGTCGGCATTTTTTAGTGATTCCCAACCTTTTATTGTAATAAGTTTAGCATCACCTGGACCAGCGCCGATTATATATACTTTACCTTTTTCAAACAATGCATCATCCAGATATGAGGATTTT
>CAYQTZ010000538.1:0-1754 GCA_964420565.1 uncultured Hyphomicrobiales bacterium | reverse complement strand
ACCCCTCGATCACCTCTTACCAAGCGGGGAAGTAAGATAAAATCCGCCTTTTTTAAGATGGAGTTAGAGGGTGTTTACTGATTATATCGGATATATTTTTTCACAAACACCCCTCGATCACCTCTTACCAAGCGGGGAAGTAAGATAAAATCCGCCTTTTTTATCGAAGATCCCGACTTGTCGGGAAAAGGAGGGCATAAGGGGATTTACTTTGATTTTGCAATGGTCTCAGAAAAGTATTTCCATAAAATATTAAATAATTCAATTAATGGCTAAATTTTGTAACCTTTTAACCGTTTATATTGTCTTTATACAAATGATATTTATAAATATTGATGTGGAATATGAGAAATCTGATAAAACTAACCTTAGCTCTGGCAATATTAACCTTGTTAACTACGATCAACACACAAGCTGCTATCAACTTACGTTTGCAGCAAATACCCGATGACAGCACTTACAGAACTATTGACACGAAAGATTCCCCCGTTTTTTCTGCCTTCATCAAAGCTACTCAAAACGGCAATCCTTTTGAACTTACGAAAGAGAATCTGATAATACAGGAAGATAACAGAGCATCTTTTCCTATGGAGGTCAATAAGGCAGATGATGACGGATGGCAACAGATTGTATGGTATTCAAGATTAAGAGGGTATTTGAAGCTTAATATAATTCGTTTCATCGTTTTTAGCAATAATGAATATGGTTACATCAATGGCTCTGGTCCTTTTGCTGAACTGCCAAGAGTTAGAATTTATTCGGTTGATCATAAACCAATCACAGAAGTGGATTTCGGGAAAGTAGTTCCCGGCGATACAGGCTTGGCAGTGTTAAAGGTCTTTGCATTAACTGCTATTATGAAAAACGGCAGGGAACAGCACATTACTATAGATTCCGTAAAAACCCATACTCCCGAATTCAGCTATGATTGGATGGGAAGTATCTTCGACCGCGTCTCCAAACCCCCAATGGATATCTTCTCCCCTATTTCATATAAAATATATATGTACTTCCATCCAAATAATGAAGAGTACTTTCAGGATAAATTTACAGTCTATTACGAAGGTGGTTTAAAAGAAGAGATGAGAATAAGAGGTAATGAATTTCAATTTGATGAGAAAACATTTCTTCAATTAAACGAGCCGCAAGGCAACGAAACGCTTATTCCCTGTAGTACATACAGATTAAAATGGGAAGGCAACATAGTAGAAGTTCCCACTATCATAGAATTTTCTTCGGATAACGGAGCTAATTGGGAAAAAATTGCACAGGTAAAAGATACTGTTTACGATTGGAGAGTCCCTGTGCTCGAAAGCGAAGCTTGCCTAATACGTATTCGTCAGGATTTCGTTAATACTTCGCAAAGATCTTTATCTGTAAATGATGTCCCTATGAGGAAAATTGCTTATAGCGATGACAGCGGCAAATTACTCGCCATAAACGAAGCAGGTCAGATCTATGAATGGAATTTCGAAAACTTAGAAAGAACTGGTCCATACTTGATTGACGGCGTTTATTTCCCATCAAATTTTATAAATCCCCTTGGTTTGACTTATCTAAAGGGAAGCGATAAATTTGCTGTAATATATGAAAGCTCCGCTGATCGCAAAAACCACATTAGCTATTTCAATATTGGAAGCTTCAGCCCGACAGAATCTTTAGAACTTAATGCAGAACATAAGATAATAAATGCAGATTTTGATAATGAAAAAACTATTTTTGCTCTTACACCTGAGCTTGGTTCATCAGTGCAG
>CAYQTZ010000537.1:0-1900 GCA_964420565.1 uncultured Hyphomicrobiales bacterium | reverse complement strand
AGGGGGAGGTTAAAATATTATATTTCAACAGCTTACTCCCTCCCTTATTCATAAGAGAGTGTTGGGGAGGGATCAGTTTTTGGACTTTTGCAATGGTCTTAAGTTGACATGATACTACGTTTTTCAATGAAGTTTGAATGTATTAGATTAAATTTTAGCTTAATTAAAGATATTCTTTGTTCGTGCGTCTATGATTTCGATTTAAATCTATCAATAATAGATAGAAATTTCAATTTTCACATAATCTGGAAGCATGATGAATAACGAAAAAGTGTGCCCCTTAGAAAAAGCAGGTTCTTTAGATAGCTGGTGGAGGAAATTATTACAAAACCCAAATAGATTATTAAAACCACATATCAAATCAGGTATGACAGTGCTGGATTTTGGATGTGGACCGGGATACTTCACTTTCAAAGCAGCCGAATTAGCAGGCGAAAATGGTAAGATAATAGCTGTAGATTTACAGCAGGGTATGCTCGATATTCTCAAATCCAAAATTGCTGATAGTGAGTTAAAAAATCGAATAAAATTGCACAAATGTGAAGCCGACAAAATTGGGATCACTGAGGAAGTTGATTTTATCATTGCTATTTACGTTATCCACGAAACTCCTGATCCCAATAAAACTCTTAAAGAAATGTATGATATGCTAAAACCCGGATCCCGTTTACTTAGTATTGACCCCAAAAGACACTTTTCTAAGGAAGGCTTTGAAGAAATGATTGAAATCGCTAAAAGCATTGGATTTAAAATCATAGAATCTCGCACAGGCTTTATAGATTATATTGCTTTATTAGAAAAATGAACACAAGCGAATATGAAACGTAGTTAAAACCAATCCCTGATTATTCCACCACCAATTAATCTGTCGCCCTCATACATTACCACAGATTGTCCGGGAGTAATAGCCCTTGTCTGCTCTGGAAATTCTATTTTAAGTTCATCATCATTTGCTATAGAGCAATATGCAGGGCTTCCGGGATCTTTATATCGAATTTTTACATCTAAGAGCTTTGGTTTTTCTAACTCTTTATAACTCACACTAAGATTAATACTCCTGGCAATAAGACCGCTATTATATAATTCGCCATGCCTGCCGACAATAACTTCGTTTCTTTCAGGTATTATTTTTTTTACATACAGCGGCTCTTTATATGTAACCCCGAGACCTTTGCGTTGCCCTATAGTATAGAATGGATACCCCAAATGCTTGCCTCTGACCTGGTTCATAAAGATTACATTGCCTTCACCCGGCAGCTCTACTGATTCGTTAGTCATTAGCTCCAAAAAACTTCTGTAATCATTATCGGGTATAAAGCATACTTCCTGAGATTCCGCTTTGTCGAAAACAATTAGATCTTTTTCTTTAGCTATCTTTCTGGTTTCAACTTTATTTATACTACCAAGAGGAAAAAGAGTTCTTGCTAACTGCTGGCTTGTTAGTTTCCAGAGAAAGTAAGTCTGGTCCTTATTCTTATCTTCGGCTTTCTGCAAATAATAAGTTTTATTATCATTATTAAAATATGCTTTAGCGTAATGACCTGTTGCAATATATCTGCATCCAAGCTCGTCAGCAGTATCCAAAAGCCTGCCCCATTTTATTATCGGATTACACTGCACACAGGGGTTTGGCGTTCTGCCTGCAAAATACTCTTCAAGGAAATAATTGGCTACATTATTATGAAACGTCTTAGAATAATCAACAACTATATGCTTTATACCAAGAGTTTCGCAAACTTTTTTTGCATCGTCAATACTCGATTTTTGAGCACAACCTTTAGACACATAATGTTCGGTGTATTTTTCTCCGAGATCAAATGGTGCTATAGTTACTCCAATTACTTCATATCCATCATCTTTAAGCAATGCCGCAGATACAGAGGAATCCACTCCTCCTGAC
>CAYQTZ010000536.1:0-1907 GCA_964420565.1 uncultured Hyphomicrobiales bacterium | reverse complement strand
CTACCCATTCATCAAAAACTTGGCAAGAACCATCTAAACAAGAATCTAATGTATGCCATGAACCATCATAATATTCTATATCATAACTACTAAAACCACATCCCCAGTAAGAAGAAAACCAGAATCTTGTAAACCCGCCACCACAGACATCCAGCGTTGGGCTTCGATTCATTAATCTGGCATCGGACCAAAAACCAAGGATACTCGATCTATCTCGAATGCTGCAAACAGATGAAATCGGATATGGAGAGATCAGCGAATCTATGCAGCCACCTATGGACTCTACTTATCTTTACGTATTCCTTAGTGGTAACGAAGAGTTTCGCAAAGACAGAAAACTCCGCTACGTCAGGCAGACCAATTATACAATCCTATCACTACCATCTGCCGACGATAGCCCTGCATATCGCCCTATGGACTCTCTTATAGTGCTGTTTACTTCTATTGGTTTCAAATCAAACAATCCCAAGTCATTGCTAAAAGTATTCAATGCCAATCCGGATTCTACTATTACATATTCCGCTGCTTTGGGATGTCCCAACGGCACGAAACTTGTATCAGGGCTAAAATACAGGGCACAGAGTTTACCCAAAGAAGTACGGTCAGGCGAGTTACCTGTGTCCATAATCAAAGATTCTGCAGGAGTGCTGGAATCCCATCTCTATAACTTAGAACTTTCACCCGGTTCGCAGTATTGTCTGATGATAGTCAGGGAAAGCAACGGAGACGATGTAGTCAAGTTGCTCGACGAGTCCAATCAGGAAAGCAATCCGCTCATGACATTAGATTCCGTAACCGAGAAATATACCGAGATAAGGCCTATAAATTTTTCAAAGAAAGACGTTAAGATCAATATCAGACATGGTGACGACGATACATTCGACGAAGTGGTAACAGAAAACCAAAAAACAATGACTATAGGAAGATATGAAACTATAGGTGCCTGCCTGACCACCTCTTTAGACGAATTGTTAGTAGAGATAACCCCATTAACTATGAGCTCATCTACTTTATCATTAGAAGTAATGGAACGCTATACACACTTAATACTTGATACAGCCGACACAGATAACGGCAGAGCATCTCTTTCAATTATTCTGGAGCCACTCTTCCTCGATTATCCATTAGCTGATAATGCTGCTATACGGGTTGTTCACGGAGCTGAAAAGCTACCCGGGCTAACTTTGTCAATGGGAGCAAGAAATAACGACACCACAAAGATTGGCTTTAGCGCCGGAGATAAGTTGGCAAATGAACTATCATATACTGACGTGCAAACAGCTTTCATTCCTGCCGGGATTGCTCCGCTGACACTATTTACATCAGACCAGCCGGCAGAGCTGCTATTCAGCGCACTTACAGAATTTGAACCTGGAGAAACTTATATACTGGTAATAACTAACGATTCAGATGGTAATCCACAGATGTCTCTTATCAAAGATAACGACGAAGAAATGCCGATAGAGTTTCTTGAACCAGCATCCTTTATTCAAATGGTGCATTTTGTGCCGGGTATGGAAAAAATAAATGTAGTTTTAGAACCTAATCTCAGTGATGCAAGTATTTATTATACCGGCTCGATAGCCACCGTAGTAAATAACATCCCTCAAACTGTTTGGTTTAACGATAATACTCTGAACTTTATTACCGAAAATAATAAACGTACTCTGATAGTTGCTGCTGGCACCAAAGAAGATATGGATATATTCCATTATAATACTCCTCCCTTATCAACCGAAAGTGATAAGTATTATCAGCGGAGATTTGTTAATGCCAGTAAGGAAATACCTGCTATATCAATTAAAATCAACTCGGATACCTCCGACTTTTACGCTATGAAGGATATTCCTTATGGCGCCATATCATATTACGAGCAGGTGAATTTAGAGAAAAAGATCAGTATGTTC
>CAYQTZ010000535.1:0-1912 GCA_964420565.1 uncultured Hyphomicrobiales bacterium | reverse complement strand
AACTTACACCTTAAAGAATGCGATTTACTGTCCAATGAAATGGGGGGAGTTTACTGATCGGTTACTTCTTCTATCTTTTCGGAAAATATATAGTCAGGTGGTTATGCTATAAAACATTCTAAACAACCCCACCTGACCAATAATATATCATCATGTTTTCAATAATCTAATATTAACTCAATCAACAGCTCATTGATCGTTTTATGATATTCCCTTTCAATTTCTAAGATGGAATCAGTAATATCATAGAATATTTGATTATCAATATAATACTGTGTTAAAGATATTTGTCCTGTTTCGTAAGCCTTCCTGTTCAAATCAAGCTGTGTTAAATCAGTGAAGGCAATTTGTTCATCATATAATCTTTTCAGTTCTTTTGATTGTTCGTATAATCTCTTTTTTTTCAGATAATACTGTAATTCATAGGATTCTCTTTTTAATTCAATTGTGTTTAATTCACTCTCGGCTTTTGGAACTTTATTGTTATTCTCGAAAACTGGTATTGTCATCATTAATTGAACGCCTTTGTAATCAAAACCAGATTCAATTTCCTGTCTGTATCCAATCCCAAGACTTGGCAACCAGCCCGACTTTGCTAAGCTTAGTTTCTTTTCATGGAGGTTCTTTTCTTTTTCAAATGCCTGGAATTGAATATCAAGGGCTTTTAATTCAGCAAAAAGAGAATCGAAATTTCTAAAAGGTTCAATAATCAGATAGTCTATTTTATTGATATCTGATTTCTTTCCGCCATTCATATTGTTAAGTTCAGATTCTTTAAGATTAAGCTCTATCTTAGCCATATTTAGTTTAGACTCTGAAATAGAGAAAGCTGACTTTGCTTTATTAAGTTCCAGAATGCCGACATCTCCATTATCAAATTGTGTTTGAATAGCTTTCAGAATTGATTCGGCTGCTTCCATTCTGTTGGTAAGCTCCTGTATCTTTTTACTCTGATAGATATATTCAATAAGAAGTTTTTGAGCAGAGCGGAGAATCTCTCTTTTGAAAACTTTGAGTTTCATTTCATTAGAAGTAGAATTTAAATCAGCTATGTCTGATTTTAGGAAATATTTTGTTGGAAAGTCAAACATCTGTGATATTATTAGTTCCTGTTTGCTGTCCTCAGCACTTCCACTTTTAGATAAATATGAGTATTCCACCTCAGGATTTTGGGGCAGATTGCCTATTTTGCTTTCGATATTCAGACTATTCAGATATTCTTTATATGCTAATATTTCTTTATTGTTTGATAAAATATCATTCAATATGGTTTTATAGTCCTGAGAATACAGAGTACCGAATGATAATAATATTATTATGATATACTTAAACATTATATACCCCTTTTCTTAACTAAATAATAAACAACTGGTAAAATAATTAGATTAAGCAATGTGGAGCTTATGAGTCCTCCAAGTATGACTTCTGCCATTGGACTTTGAATTTCATTGCCGGGCATATCACCACTTAGAACTAATGGCAATAAAGCCAAAGCGGCTGTCAATGCTGTCATTAATACTGGATTTAATCTGTCTAACGAGCCAGAAATCACAGCATTCTTTATTTCCATACCTTTCTCTATTAAGTGATTATAACGAGAGACTAAAAGTATTCCATTACGCGTTGCAATACCAAACAGAGTTATAAAACCAATTAATGAAGGAATACTGATAATTCCTGATGATAGCCAGACTATGGCAATACCTCCAATCAAAGCTAAGGGAAGATTTATTAATATAATTACGGCTGTTATGTAGTTCCTGAATTCCTGATAAAGAATAAAGAATATTATCAAAACGGATATTACAGACACTATCAGTATTATTCTTGATGCCTGCTCCTCACTTTCAAACTGTCCACCATATTCCATATAATAGTTTTCTGGAAGTTCTATTTGAGATTTTATAGCTGA
>CAYQTZ010000534.1:939-1916 GCA_964420565.1 uncultured Hyphomicrobiales bacterium | reverse complement strand
TATAGGCCTGAATTATATTTAAATTATAAATCCTATTTACTACAGGCATTAACCAATCCCAAGAGTTATGGAATTTTAAATCACTTGTTCCGTTACCCATTGCGCCATAAGCAAATGGTAGTCCTGCTTTATGAAGTTCGTATCCGTCATAAAAGTTATCTACGGATTTTACACCCATAAATTCAGCAATCAATTTGTTTTCCTCAATAGTTTTCATAGCCCAATTCATTTAGCGAGTTATTATACAAGGGAATCAAAGCATCCTGTAACTCATAGAGTTCAGTTTCTGTTAAATTAGAGAGGGATTCAAAATCCTCAGCAGGATTATATCCACCATGTATCTTAGTACGCATCATCTGTACATTAACGATGACTGTCATTAATTCCGGATTTGTTTTTAGTGTTGTTTTCATAGCTTAAGATTTTTTTTAGTTTATATTTGCTCAATTATACATTCATATTTATCCCTCCACAAGGTTTTGACGATTATTGATTGCTTACCATGATGATATTGAATAGGCAATAAATTACCATCTTCATCGAATAGGTAATTGTTTATTTTAATGTTTTCAATTATTTCATCTTTATAGTCATCCCATATTGCCTGTGCTAAAAACCAAGGAGTCTGCATTTGATCCATTTTAATAACACAATTATAATAAGGGCTATCATCGGTCATTATATCAATTTCAAATTGAATATGGTCGGTTATTACCCGAGCTTGTGCTTCTTCATTAAGATCATCAAATTCGCAACCTTTACGAAGTTCACCGTTTGCAATTTTGATTGTTTTCATAGCTTAAGATTTAGTATTCGATTTCAATGTTTTCAAGTTGCCTTAATACCTCTTCCTTAGGGAGATCAATATGTTCCATTATTCCGTTAGCCTTCCAATCATCCCCAAAGAAACCCCAACAGGAGTCAAGTTCTTTACCATCCTCGGGGCTTTGTTTCTTTTTGTGCTTAAATACCCTGAA
>CAYQTZ010000534.1:0-929 GCA_964420565.1 uncultured Hyphomicrobiales bacterium | reverse complement strand
GTAAACGTCACCCCTTACATAAGTGTCAAAAGTTTCAACTTCGCACCTTAGTATATCCAGGATTTCCTCTCTTATCTTGGCTGTTATTCGCTTAAGATTAAGCCATTTCCGAGCATCCTCTCTGCTTACGTAGATATATCCGAGTTGCCCCGAATCCCATCTACAGCCAAATGGTGTTGTAGATATAGTTATTCCGGAATGATCGTAAATGTAAAGAGGGAGAGCAATATATTTTTCGAAAAATCTCTCTTCTAAAGCCTCCTTTACTTCATTTGAATAATACCTTACGTTTAGGCTTGTTGCAATTTTACTAACATAGTTAGTGGTATAATCCAGTTTTTCACATAGCCAATCTATAGGATCGTTTATTTTCTCTTCGCCAAGGCTATAATTACGATGCTTATAGGCGATTGTTCCTAAGTTTTCCCATTTTCGGGGACTCTGAGCGTCTGTATCTTGATAAATTTTGATTGTTTTCATGGCTTAAGATTTAGGTTTATACTGCGTTTGTCTGTAATACTTCCAAGATCGTATCTCACGATCCTTAGGAAATTTCCTTAATCCTCTCGGCTTCATAGCTTAAGATTTTTAAAAGTAAATGGTTTCGGTCATTTTATTAAGATTCTGATAACCCCTTATGTTATTTTTAAGAGTTATATCATAGATTACACTTTCAGGAATGCCGATTAGCACGGCAGCCCACTTAAGTCCGTGTAGCTGACTTTGATAATGTCGAATTTCGTGTCCCTTATACTCACTACTATTGGTAGCGTTTTTGATATTGCTTACCATTGTGGCCATTGCAGAGCAAACCTTGAATTGATCCTGACTTAAGGTGTGCCCATTCATCATGATTATTGCTTTCATAGTTTAAAAATTTAAGGTTTATTATAACTTTTTTTCGGTATAAGAGCCTTTAAGGATTTTAG
>CAYQTZ010000533.1:0-1919 GCA_964420565.1 uncultured Hyphomicrobiales bacterium | reverse complement strand
ACTTTATTATTTCAATTATAGGATTAGCATTTGATGGGGTAATGGCTATTCTTGCTGCATTCGCAACTGGTGCAAGCGAAGGAGTTGCTGCCCCAATATTGATATGGATAATAATTGAATTGTTAATAGATACTGCTATTTTGCTTTATACTTTTGATGATTGGTTGAATTTTCCATGGGGGAATGATAATATAACTGAAGATGAGTTTTTAAATTATGATATTTTTGTACTTTGTGTTCTATGGCCTATTATGCCTGTTTTTATTGATTTTTTTATTGCTCTTGCTACCACGCCAGCGTTCCCAATAAATATAATCACGTGGGGGACTGAACTAGTAAATATTATTATTTTTGTTTATGGAGTTATTTATTATTTTTGGGCTTTTCAAGATTTTAACACTACTTCAAATAAGGCCGGAGAATATGATGAAAATACAACTTTGACAAACAATTACAACCTGTTAAATATTAAGAATTTAATTAAACAAGGATTTATCAATTTTGATCTCCTTTCTTTCTTCAATAGGAATAAACGATTATTTATATCATATTGATGCAATAAATACAGCCTATTAAAACTCTGAGATATCATATTGATATATCGCTATTTATCATAATAATGATAATTATTAATGTTAATAGTTATTTCAAGTATATATTAATTGTTTTATTAAATATTTATGGGATATTATATTATAACTATTATGTGGAAAAATATTTATTCTAAATTTTTTCTCTATCTTCTATTATATCATAATATTGAAATAAAGATGTTAGTTATATCCCTACTTTGACAGTTTGAACACTAATTTCATCAGAGAATAGTATTTGACAGTTGGACCGAAATCGATCCCCAATCACCAGATCCGTCAAGTTTTGGCAGAATCACGGATTAGAATGACCCGGTTTATCGGGTCAAAATTGGAATAGATCAGATTTTCTGGTCTATTTCGATCATAGATGGTTGTTACTGTCAAATTGGAAAGTGAAATTTTGATGAATTTTGTGGATACATGCTTCAGTTCATCATGTTCATATCTGATTAAGGATATGAACAATTGAGCAAGGAATCCAATAAGAAGAGCTCCATATATGCTCTCATCCTTCCAGACACCTAACGGTTTGATGACAATCTCGTTCTTCAACGAGTTGATTATTTTCTCGATGGAATCCTTCTTTCGGTATGTCTGCAGAGCCTGCTGAAGTGTCAAATCCTCGCTTGAAACGAGGCAGAAAAATCCTTCTCGACCATTGATAGATGATCGTTCAACAATCTCCATAGCTTCCTTTTTGGATATCTTTTGAAGTTTGGTCTGATAAGAGTATTCCACATCGACAAGTTCATTGTTGATCCTGAAACGCTTAGGCAGACCACGACCACTATCGATGCTGTCCTGGATAGCTTTGGCCTGGTCATACATCCTTTGAGCTTTCCGTTTTCTGGACTGAAGCTGTTCATATTCAAGTTTCCTTGAGAAGTAGATATAGTTGATTCGGCTTGGATATGGGATTTTGATGCCGTATACGCCATTCACTGGATCCACCAGTCCAGCCTTGGACAGATCGAATTCCTCGATGATCTTGTCATCGCTTTTGTTCAGTTTCTTTGCAGTGAGATATTTCATCTTATCTGCAAGGATCATATCGATGTTCCCTTTGCTGTGTCCTCCTTTATCGAAAATGAACATTGAATCCTCATAGACCATGCCACTGACCTGGTCGTATGTATCAAAGAAATGTTCAGTATCGGGAACATTACCTTTCTTGATGGTCATTCCCACTGGAACATTGATAGGTTCTCTGATCTCTGAGATTCCAAAAGTGATCTGTTTATTGTCCGGTCGATGATCTCTGCTGTATCCATACTTTCCAAGTTTGGATTTATCCCTATACAGTATCAAACTGGACCAGTCCATGTT
>CAYQTZ010000532.1:0-1927 GCA_964420565.1 uncultured Hyphomicrobiales bacterium | reverse complement strand
CCGATAAATGCACTTATCAAAGAGCCAAATCCACAACATAGCTTCCAGGGACTTATTGAAGGAATGTTTATTTACCGGGACACTACCGGGGATGCTTATTTGTTTGGTGTTGAAGGTGGTTCCAAAGAGTTAGTGCAACTATTTTTGATGCCTGCCGATAAGATACGTATAGTCCCAGGGTCGTTTGTTGATCCTATCAAGGGGTATACATTTGAGCAGGTATATGGGAATAAAGTAATGGATGTGAAAAAAGTAATGCACTGGAAATACTTCAATCCTATATGGTCAAACCAGGGAAAACAGCTTTACGGGCTTTCTCCTTTAGTTGCTGCCGCAAGAGTTATCAATTCGGACAATTCAGGATTGAATCATCAGAATGCCAGCTTTGACAATGAAGGAATTAAAGCTATTATAACAGGAACAGACCAAACAGAGATCGAATTCACGCCTGAGCAAGCTGAGAAATTAAGAAAGAAATTCAAAAGAGCAGCCAAAAGAGCAAGGGACGGCGAAGGGAATTTATACTTTAATCGAGCCCCGTTAAAGGTACATGATGTTGGCAAATCCCCTGTTGATCTGGGAGTTTTAGAAAGCCAGAAATATTACAAAGAGGTGTTATGTAATATATTCCGGATACATCCTTCACTACTTTCTTCTGATGCTTCGACATTGAATAATTTACAAGAAGCACGCAAGGCACTGATGACAATGAGTGTACTTCCGGATATGGATGACCTGCGAGATACGCTTAATAATATGTTCGGCCGGTATTACGGAGATACTTACTATTTGGATTACGATATTATGGCAATACAAGAGCTGCAGGATGATCTTGAGAAGTTAGGAAATACACTTGGCAAAATGGACTGGATCACACGAAACGAAAAACGTACAGCCACTAATTACGACCGTTACGATGACGAGGCAGCCGATAAGCTCTATACAACGATGAATGAAATACCGTTAGGGTACGAAATGGACAGCGGATTTGATGAGATCGATGAAAATATTGATAAATTACGTAAAGAATATTCTAAAAATTAATAAATTATGAAAGACAAAATCTATGACAAGTACACAGCAGAGGGAGTTCTGCAGTTCATGATGAATGGCGGCGGCGGTTATCCGGGCAGCCATGATGTTATTAATGATGCTAATAATTACGAAAGCACCACGTATGCTAATGAAGATGGCGAATATGTATATGCTATTGAGATGTATACCGATGCTGCTTCATTTGATACACTTGAGGAGGACGGGGCTTCTGTAAGTGCTATACGATTGTCAGGCGGGGACGATGGTTATCCGCAAGGCACGATCATAACCGGTAAGTTCAGTAAAATAGTGCCGGCGACAGATGCTGAATGTGGAATATTTATTAAAAGAGCAAGCTAATGAGATTTGTAAGAACACCGGGGCATTTTGTATGGCGTAACCGAGTTGGTGGAATAGCTTTACTTCCAGAAATGGAGGACTATATTGACGGCTTGACAACTGAATTAAGTGACAATCAGTTAAATTTGTTAAATGAGTTTGTTGGCACTGTTGATGATGGGTTGAGTATTGACAGACTACATGAGGCAGCCGATATAATGTATATCCTCGGCAACGAGACCGAAGAAAGCTCCCTGAGAAACCTTGTCAAAAGGGTACACGATGCAACCAACGTGCATGATACATTGCACACGGCACTTGAAGGGTTTACAGGAGATGGTGTTAATGATTTTCTGGATACAAATTATAATCCGAATACGCAGGGGGTTAATTTTACCCAAAATGATGGTATGGCGGCTGTTTATCAACGTACAAATGTAGGTGGTACACTATATATATTTGGTTGTAGGGATGATGTTTCTGGAGATGCTATTTATGTAATGCCATTTTTTACCGTCCCCGATACAACTGTTGTAAAAATTAATGATAATGT
>CAYQTZ010000531.1:1129-1933 GCA_964420565.1 uncultured Hyphomicrobiales bacterium | reverse complement strand
CGATTGGAACCTTAATGATTCAATATATTGCTTTCAGAAAAGATCAAAGACTTGATAAAAAAACTATATCCATGCATGAATGTCATCTTTCCCGGTTTCTCCATTTTCTAAGAAAGAATAATATCGAAACTATTACTTTGGTACGTTTAGTACACACTCTTGATTATATTAAAAGCATCAGTTTCAGCACAAAGGCCTCTCCCCGAATGTCTATCCAAGTTCTACGGGGATTTTTTAGATATCTGCATAGTCAACAGATACTGGAAACGGATTTTTCAATTATGATCCCAAGAAGCAACTACAAACCCCAGAATAAATTACCTTCCACTTATTCAAAGGAAGAGGTTGAAAAACTGATTGCATCTATTGAACGAAGCAGCTTTATAGGTAAACGTGATTATGGTATCATACTGCTTGCTGCAAGATTTGGGCTACGGAACTCTGATATTGCTAATCTTAAATTCGAAAATCTATTCTGGGAGCAAAATGTGATTCGTCTTGTTCAATACAAAACAGAAAAAGAGATTGAACTTCCTTTGTTGCCGGAGGTTGGGAATGCCATCATCGATTATGTTAAATACAGCAGACAACACTCGGAAGAACCCTTTGTTTTCCTTACTTCAAGATCGCCAGTAAAACCACTAACAATAATGGTAATCACGAATATCGTGGGACGCGCTTTTGCCAAATCTGGTATTGATATAAAGAACAAACGGCATGGGCCCCATGCCCTGCGCCACAGCTTGGCACAACGTCTTCTGGAACGGCAAACAATGCTTCCTGTCATCTCAGAAGTCCTTGGCC
>CAYQTZ010000531.1:0-1119 GCA_964420565.1 uncultured Hyphomicrobiales bacterium | reverse complement strand
ATGCAACAATGCGCATTAGATGTCCCGCCAGTATCACCTTCATTTTACGACCAGAAAGGAGGGATTTTCTATGAATAAGAATCAAGCTTGGGGCATTTATGCCTCGTATATCAGGAATTTCATTAATATGAAAAGGAGTCTCGGTTTTAAATATGAAAATCAAGAGCACATATTACTGCAATTTGACAGGTTCACCCTAGAAAAAGGTGAAACAAAAGTAGGCATATCAAAAGAGTTAGCCGACAAATGGTGTGAACGGGTAAGCAATGAATCTGATGGGAGTAGATACTTTAGATGCGTATGTATTAGTCAGTTATCTTCCTATTTGTGTAATTTAGGTATTCGCTCATATATCCCCAGACTTCCTCCTTTTCAATCAACGTTTACACCCTACATTTATTCAAAAAAGGAGATCGCGTCGATTTTTAATGCCGCAGATTCACTTATTACATCTGGGAGATGGATGAATTCAATAATCTTTATTGTACCGACCCTGCTTAGACTTCTGTATGGTACTGGTATCCGCATTGGAGAAGCTTTGTCTCTTCAGAACAAAGATGTTAACCTATCAGAAAATCATATTTTGGTCAAAGACTCCAAAAACGGAAAGCAACGGATAATTCCTATCTCGGAGTCCCTCTCTGAGGTATGCCAAGACTATATCAATCACCGGAAAAAACTGCCCGTATTACAATCTGATGATAGTCCGTTTTTTATATCGCTGAACGGATTTGTATGTATATACCGTACCGTTTACCGGTACTTTCGGATTGTACTCAAAGCTGCAGGAATACCTTATACAGGGAACCATTGTGGACCAAGAATCCATGATATTCGTCACACTGCGGCCTGTCATGCATTGGCGAAGATGGCCGAATCCGGCGTTGATCTGTATGCATCATTGCCGATCCTGTCCACGTATCTCGGCCATCAGTCATTAGACGCAACAAATAGATATGTAAGGCTTACTGCTACTATGTATCCAGACCTACTTAAAGACGTTGATATGATTTGTTTAAATGTATTTCCTAATATTGAAAACTATGAAACCAACTGATTTTTCTAAATATCTAACAGACTACCTCACAAGATACCTGCCTCATGAACGAGGTTGCAGTT
>CAYQTZ010000530.1:0-1938 GCA_964420565.1 uncultured Hyphomicrobiales bacterium | reverse complement strand
AACAGGGGGGGTACTATAAAACGAAATGCCTGGGGTACTTTGAGCGAAATATGCAGATATTCACCAGGGGTAAACTTCTCTAAAAAAAATTTTATATAGGGTATTATAAAGAATTCAGATTCAGATAAAGGATAATCTAAAAATGGCAGCAACAACTCTCTTGTATTACCCTCTTCATTATCATTATATTCCAATGCTTCAACGTATTTATGTTTGATAAGGTATTCTAAATGCTTATTTATTGTTTTCTCAGAAAAGAACAATAATTCTGCAAATTCTTTGTTTGACAAGAAAAACGGAAATCCAGCAATAGCATATTTTAATAATACTGCTATAATGAATTGCTGGTTTAAATCAAGATCGCTAAAACCTAAAATAAATGGAAGAAAATCCAGCTCTATTTCCCTACCATCTATTCTTTTTAATTCTCTTTGTAACGCTTTCCATGTAAAATATTTGATTTTTTCAAATAACATTGAATACTTATGGTATCTTGCAGATGATCTATCATAAAATTCTTCTAATTTGTCAAACATTTCAATTAATCTATCGTAGTATTTAATGTCCTCTTGTAAATTATTAGCAATTTCTGAATTATCTCCAATGCTAAGCTGATCACTATTCTCTAAATAAAAATAATGCGTTTTTGCGAATCTATCATAATAAATATTATTGAAAACAATGTCATACGCTTCTTTTATCTTATCTATTCTTTTCAAGAGGTCTTTTTCGATCTCATCCACACCCTGATACAGTTCCTCTAAATCCTCTTCAATTAATTTCTGAGTATCATTAAACTTGAAATTCTTAAATTCCTTGAAAGCTTGTTTCAATTCCTTGATTGCATCATCTCTTGTCATATCGGCATTGTATTATTTAACATACTTTCAAAAATAACCAATTCCCCGAAACTAATCAATATCAATATTAATTTTATAGGAATACTCATCCCTGATTTCGGACAGTAATTTACTATACTCTTCAGTAACCGTTACTGATGAGTGTCCCATCAGCTTGCTTACTGTATAAATAGATATTCCTTTTGCCAGACAATGACAAGCAAAAGTGTGCCGTGCCACATGAAAAGATATTCTTTTCTCTATTCCTGCTGCTTTTGCTATCTCATTCAGCTTCCTGTTCATATATGATCTTGATGCTGGGAGATCAAAGATGTGTTGTTCATTCTTTCTTACTACTTTTTGATTGTTGACTATTGATAATGCTGTATCTGTAAGTTTTAGTCTGTTTACATCTTTGTTCTTTCTTGCTCTGAAATAAAGATAACCTTCTTTTATATCGCTAAAAGTGAGGTCTCTGATATCCTGTAATCGAAGTGAGGTTTGTGCTGAAAAAATAAAAGCGTTCTGTATTTCCTTCTGTGCAATATCTACTTTCATAAAACTCTTTAGCTCATTCTGAGTAAGAAACTCCCGTTTTGATCCTTCTCTTTTAACATTAACCTTCTTGCAAGGATTAATCTTTATTAGTCCTTGCTCAACTGCTGTATTCAAAGCACCTGAAAAGACTACAATGTATGTCCTCACTGTATTGATTGCAACCCTCTCAAGTAAATAATCCCTGAACTGCTCGCAGAACTTTTTATTGATCTGTGTTATTGGTAAAATGATCTGATCAAGGTTGTCTTCCACAAAATTAACTAAATGACTCAAACAACCACGATATGAAGGTAGTCCTTTCTGCTCCTTTATTTCTTCAAAGAACTCAATGAAGTCAATTTCGGCAGCTTTGTTTTTGAATTCTACTGATATATCGTCCTTGAAGAACTCTATCTCTTGCTTATCTCTTATCTTTTCAGCAATAGATAGCGTTTCTCTTGTATTCTTTGATATTATCTTCTGTTCAGGTACGTATAGCTTAAGAAACTAAAATTGTCTTTTGTAGTTGTTGTGAAGGTCAAGATATAAGCTGTATCCCTCT
>CAYQTZ010000529.1:0-1938 GCA_964420565.1 uncultured Hyphomicrobiales bacterium | reverse complement strand
CTCAAGACGAAGAACCATTCTGGATACCGCTTAACATGCCCGAAGGAGGAGATGTTAATGATATTATTTGCTCAGGGGGGGATACCTTATATATATATGGTGCAAATGGGATATTTCGTTCAGTAGATTATGCCGAAAGTTGGCATCAGATAAAAAAAGGAAACGTAAAAACAGCTGCTATTAATTCAAGAAATCAAATTTTTGCTTCTGCTTCTATTACTAATGAGCATCTACGTCATCCATATTTATTAAGATCTATAGATTATGGAGTGTCTTGGGACACACTTAATAATACTTGGGATTGGATAGATACAACTTATGAAGGTATTCGATTTGATCGTTTTATTCATGATATGTCTTTTGACTTGGACGATAGACTCTATATTGTGGCAAATTATAGTAAGAATGGATCAAGAGATGAGGGAGAATTTAGAATTATTTATACCGATGATCTGGGAGAAACTTGGAATTCAATGGATTCCATATACTACTCTCCACCGCAAAATATTAGTAGAATTTTCACTTATAAGGATTCGTCATTTGCATTTTATAGTTGGATGAAAAATGATAAATGTGGAGGTATAGAATTCACAAATGACATGGGCAAAACAATTAAGCATTTTGTTTTTGATGAAAGTTCAATGGGTAATTATATTGACGTACAGTTTGTTAATGAAAAAGAGTTTTTCGTTGTTTATGGGAGGGCTATTTGGTACACAAATGATGAAGGTAAGACATGGACAAATATTTATTATCCAAGGAAAGAAGATTATCAAATGATTTCAGCTATTAACGTTCGAAAACATGGTGATATTTATCTCTCAATTAACGATACATTATATCATACAACAGATAATGGAAACGAATGGATGTCCTATTCAGCTTCTGACATCGACATTATTAGTTGGAATAGTAATAACATCACTTTTGATTCTCAGAACAACTTATATATTTCTGATAGTTATGGAGTAATGAAGCAGAAAAAGGATAAGAGCGGTTTTAAAAGATGTAACAAAGGGTATGTAAATTATTCATCAAGTTCTTTATATAATCCTGATATAATCTGCGATAAATACGGAAATGTCTATTTCGGGTATAACGGAATCTTTGTATCAAGCGATAATGGAATTACTTGGCAACAGCGAATTATTGATAAGAAAAGTGTTATACAAATGTTATTCATAGATGACAATTCAATGTTGGCATCTACACCTAATGCCCTATACAGAGTAAGTGATCAAGCCAAATCGTGGGAATTATGGAATGATGATTCGCCAAGTATTAGAGAGATGGTAATAGACCACGATGGGGTTATTTTTTCAACTGCCGGATCAAATTTTATATTTCGTTCAACCGACAATTACAAAACATTTGAATCTTTGCCTAACGTAAGAGCCGGAGAAGCTATTGCAATTAATAATAAGGGAGAACTAATTGCGGCAAAAGGCTGGTCATCAGGAGGGATGTTTATTTCAACAGACAAAGGAGATTCCTGGACTCAAACATACGAGGTAAGTATTGGAGATTTTGAACTTCCTTTTCAATACTCATCTTTAATATTTCACCCATGGAAACAAATTGGTTTTGGTATTGCGGAAAGTGAGTTTTATAGAACAACAAACAATGGTTATTCATGGAAACGAAAAAAAAATATACCTGAACGCCCCGGTTTTTCTTATGAAATGGCATTAGATTCTCTGGGGAATTTCTGGGTTGCTGATTTCAGAACCACAAATGATGGTGAGTCATGGGAAAGAATAGAAAGCGGAATAGACCCAACCCATAAAAGAGATATATTAGCCATGGGTGTCAATAGTGAAGGTTATATTTTCTTTGCAGTTCGATACGGAGGAATATACCGTAGCAGAGACCGTTTCGTCTCTGTAAAAGAAACACCTGAACAGCCCAATGGAATAATCCTGAAACAGAACAAACCCA
>CAYQTZ010000528.1:0-1948 GCA_964420565.1 uncultured Hyphomicrobiales bacterium | reverse complement strand
TAATGGTATTTTTATCTTATATTAGAAAAAAAATAAATATCAGGAGCTTAAGTATCAAAACATTAATTAACGAAAAAGCATATATTACAACCAGTAACGGCGTTTTCTACGTTGCACCGAAAGCTGATAATGCTATTAGAATACTCAAACAAAAAAAACTCTTTGGGCTATTCAGACACAAAGGGGCTGCTTATTTTGGTATTGCTTATCATATTAAATCAAATCAAATCTTAGTAGCATACAGGGAAAGACGCGGCACAACAATACAGAATAAGCCAAGTTCGGATATGTCGCTTTTTGCTATTGATCCTAACACTAATAAATCAAAAATGATAGCCCTGATCCACGATGTGCATGATGTTCATCAAATAGCTATTAAAGATGATCTGGTTTTTATCACAGATTGCGGAAAAAACAGAATACCCGTCTATGACTTAAAATCAAAAGATAGAGTTACTATGATCAATATCGGTGATGTGAAGGATGACATTAATCATTTAAACGCTTTGCATATCTCTTCAGGATTTTTATTTGTAGGAATGAATAATCGAGGAGTGAAAAACAGCGAAATATTAAAAATATCAATTGAGGATTGCTTTGATTCCACTCATTTTAATGTTAACGCATTCGATAATGCTGAAATACTATCTCTTGACGGAATAACCCATTCTCATGATATTGAACTATTTGGCGACAAATTCCTCGTTTCCAGTTCGCATAAAGGAGATATCTATAAGGTACCCGGCAGCGAATTGCTTCTTCACGCAGGAAACTGGGTTAGAGGATTAGCAGTCGGTGAAAATGCACTCTGGGTTGGCTCCAGCGAGCAGGCAAACAGGAAGAACAGACATAAGGAAAACATAGACGGAGAAGTAAAAATATTTGAGCTGAAGCCACCAGAAAAATTAATTAAAACAATTAAACTCCATTCCGCAGGGCAAATAAATGATATATTGCTCTTATCAGAAAAGCCAAAAGATGAGTAATTTATGAAGACAGAATTACCTTTATCTGTTTCAATAATAACTTTGAACGAAGAAAGCAACTTAGAGCGAACCTTAGAAGCTATAAGTGATATAGCTGAAGAAATAGTTATTATTGATTCAGATTCTGAGGATAGAACTTGCGAAATAGCACATAATTTCGGAGCAAAAGTTTATAATAAAAAGTGGATGGGCTTTGCCGATCAGAAGAATGCAGCTATTGCTGAGTGTAGAAATGAGTGGATATTAACTATAGATGCTGATGAAGTAGTTAATTCAGAATTGAAAGAAGCTATTAGAAACGCAGTCAATAACCCTACTGCTGACGCATATTACATTAATAGAAAAACAAATTACATTGGAAAAACTCTGAATTACGCTTGGCAGCCGGATTGGAACTTACGATTAGCTAAGCGAAGCGCAAATCCTGTATGGCATGGTGGAGCAATTCATGAATCGTTACAGATAAATGGCAGCACGGCTAAATTGCCAGGTCATATTATACATTATTCTTATTCCGGAATTAAACATCATTTCCAGAAAACTATCAAATATGCTAAAATTTCTGCTCAAGTATATTTCGACAATAAAAGGCAGTTCAGATTATCGAACTTACTCGTCAATCCGCTTTATGCTTTTATTCGACTCTATTTTATCAGGAAGGGGTGTCTTGATGGTACACGCGGCTTTATTGCTGGTATAAGCTCAGCGTTCGGCACTTTCTTGAAATATGCTTTCCTCTGGGAATTAGAGAAAAAGAATAGGTAAATACTCATAATCCAAGACCATTGCAAAAGACCAAAAACTGATCCCTCCCCGCCCCTCCCTTACGAGTCCCGACAGGTCGGGATCTGACGATAAGTGAGGGAGTAAACTGTTGAAATATAATGTTTAAACCTCCCCCTCTTTTAAGACTAATCATGTAGCATAAAAAAGCGATGAGGAGTAGTAAATATAACAATAAC
>CAYQTZ010000527.1:0-1959 GCA_964420565.1 uncultured Hyphomicrobiales bacterium | reverse complement strand
GAATCGTTAATGTCAGTGATTTCAGTTTTTATACGCCGGTCGGAGTTAGCAGCCCAATCGCCTGCCGTTGTTTTAGAAGCATCGCCTTCTACTTCGAATTCATTAGAGGATACCGTTCTGCCAAAACCAACACCATAATTCGTACCAAAATCAAAATAAAAACCATCATCAGCATAGAAATCTAATCTATCATCATCCTCCCGCTCGCCGATATAGATATATGAACCATCACCAAAAAATATTGTGTTATCTTCATCACCGTCCAAAATAGTACCATTTCCGATTCTCATTGGGCCATTAACCTGCAGTTTATTCGATGGAGAGGTTGTCCCAATCCCCACATCCCCTTTCACATAGAAATCACCATCGTCAAAATAGCCTGACCAGTTGTTAGTAGCTCCTGATGCTGTTGAGTAAACTCCATAGTTATTATTTGCTGGAGATTGACTTGTTGCAACAGAATATAAGCCATAGTTTGTAGTGCCTTCTAAACTGAACGCGTATAAACCATAGTTTGTAGTAGCTCCATTAGCATAGCCAGAAACACCAGTGTTTTCATCGTCTCCTGTTGCCGTACCTTCTACACCAATACATCTGCCTTGGCTACCAAAAGCAGTGCCAACTATTGCAGATTTATACTCAGTATCATCTGAAGAAGCATAACTAATAATGCTATGAGTTGCATTGGGTAGTGAGCCAATGACAGTTGATGAGTTATGATTCTGAAAGAAAGCTACACCTGCCCCGGAAGATTGATTCGAATAATCTACATATAACCTGCCTCCTCCAATATTTACCTGACCGTTTGAAACATCTGTTGTACCAAACCCAGCGTTACCCTTTACATAAAAATTGCCATCGTCGAAATAGCCGGACCAATTGGTTGTACCATTATAAGCATCACCATAAATAGCGTAATTAGTACAAGATCCTGTTCCTGACGCTAATCCTTGTACTCCATAATTTTCATTACCATTTTTAGCAGATCCAAGAAGACCATAATTCCCAACGAGTCCCTTCGCTTCACCAACGGCACCAAAGCAATTGCCCTGTCCACCACTTGCTTCTGACATAATGCCAATTTTTGGATCAATACCATTATTTGAAAGTGAAGACCAAATTCCAAAAATGCCAGTTAATGGGCTAGCTCCACTTGTACCCTGGTGATTATATAGATAAAGTCCTGCTCCACCCGATGTATTATGATCCCATCTCTGATAGATGGATCCACCTCCAATATTTATCTTTCCATTTGAAGTAGTAGTAGTTCCAAATCCAGCGTTACCCTTTACATAAAAATTGCCATCGTCGAAATAGCCAGACCAGTTTGTTGTTCCGTTTTCAGCAGTTCCATAGACTCCATAATTATTAGTTCCGCCTGAGCCACTTCCATATACTCCATAATTTTCAGAGGAACCCCATGAAGAACCGGAAACTCCATATTTGGTGCCATTATCGCCGTAAGAGCTTCCAGCTATCGCAGTTTTAGCATCTGTTCCATTAGAACCCAACATAGAGTAAATACCCCAAGTATCATTGCTTATACCAATAGATGCACCTGTGTTTTGATTATCAACGAAGATGCTTGGCACTCCATCTGCTTCATGTTCCCAATAAGATCTGATAGCTCCGCTACCAACATTTAATTGACCGTCAGTTACAGTCGTTCCTGTAAGAATCTTTCCATCAACATTCAAGCCACCGCTTCCCGAAATATATACTGCACCATTATCAGCGAATATTTCTCGTCCAGCTCCTGCACCACCCTGATCATACGCTTGATCCAAGGTGTTGCCGCCCGTTCCGGATATTGAAGCGTTTATTGTTATAGTTGTCCCGGCAGTATTGATAGTAACATTATTACCGGCTTCTATTCCAATATCATCATGCAATCCATTCAATGACTTAACGACGTTGCCTGTAGTGATCATATCAGAATTGATAGCACCATCGGCTATA
>CAYQTZ010000526.1:0-1964 GCA_964420565.1 uncultured Hyphomicrobiales bacterium | reverse complement strand
TTATTTGGATGAAAAGGAGCTTCGTTCCCTTGGTCAAATTGTATCAGGGTATTTGGATTTTGCGGAGCGTCAGGCAGACCGTGAACAAACAATGACAATGCTGGATTGGTCTGAGCATCTTGATAAAATATTGACAATGAGCGGGGAAAAACTGTTGCAAGGATCTGGCTTTGTTAGCCACAAGACAGCTATAGAAAAAGCAACTGAGGAATATAAGAAGTACCAGCAAAAAACACTAAGTGAAGCAGAAAAGAATTATTTGGAAAGTCTGAAGCTCTTAGATAATAAAATCAATCAAAATGAAAACAAGAGGATCAATAAATCGACAACGAAGAGAGGTGAATGACCTCATGGTTTACAAACTCTACGAACTGACTTACGCCGAAGTAAAAATTATTGAGCTGGCTTTTTCTATGAGTCAAGCAAATTACTGCGACACCTGTCGCAAGAATTGGTAATGGAATTTGGCAATAGCTTCACAGAGAAAAATCTGAGGCGAATGGTTCAATTTTCAGAGGTATTTTCAGATTTTGAGATTGTCGTTACACTGTCACGACAATTGAGCTGGTCTCATTTTGTTGAATTAATCCCAATCGAAGACCAACTAAAAAGGGAGTTTTATATAGAAATGTGCCGTCCATAATTTCACTACGTCTGTAATAAACACCAAATCTTTCTGGGTTGCTTGCGGGGATTTGTTTGAAATAAACAGAATGGTATCTTACATCATCAATTTCATCTTTCCATGTTAAACTCTCATTATCTGTTGGATATATAACCATATTCCTCTGATTACTATGATTTAAATATCCGCTGAACTTTGGTGAATAGCTTACTTCCACTTTGAATATTTTTCCTTGTCCAGGTAGCATATTAACAACCAGACTGCCGTCGGCACTAATAGTAGTATCAATGAGATGGTTAAGATCAGGATCACGAAAATATTTGAGTGTTAAGTTTTGATTATCAGCACCGAGTTCAGTAATCTTTAACACAGTAAATTCATCG
This sequence comes from uncultured Hyphomicrobiales bacterium, assembly GCA_964420565.1. Classification (GTDB taxonomy): domain Bacteria; phylum Bacteroidota; class Ignavibacteria; order Kapaibacteriales; family UBA2268; genus CAYQTZ01. Next base: position 956 of record CAYQTZ010000526.1, on the reverse strand, counting down.
GCATTAGCACTATATCTATAAATGAAGGGAATTTTAATAGTACGGCAACCAAGCCTCTTGTGCCACCTGTCTTTCCACAATGTAGAATCATCACTTGCAATGCCGAGATCATATTCAGCAGTAGAAAAGAATTTAATAGCATAAGGGCCATCTCCTGCTACCCTCTCATTTATTAGTGGATCGGTACGTTTGTTTTGAATTCCAATATAAAATAAACTATCCATATTGTTATCGGAAATACTTCTAAGTAACGTAATATCAATGAACGTTGAGTCCCATGATTCTTTACTTACCTGACTACAATGAGTTACTGGGTTCCATATTTTCTTAGTATAAACAGAATCTATATTAATAAATTCTGATAGTAAGTTCTGGCTACCATAATTAGTGGTATCCTGATTATACCATTCTCTGTATCCTTTGCAATAAGATGCAGCTAATCGTAAATCCATAAGGTCTGATTCAACGGCTCTTAAATATGAATTGAATTTCAGTAATTCTGTACGTATGCTTTTCATGCCTATATAAACTCTATCAGAATCAACTCCCATCTCACTTGAAACATTCGATAGATTAATATAATCCTCTACTTTCCATACATCATAATCATAATCAATGAAATCTGTGCCTACTTCATCCTCATAAAGATCATCACTATCTGAGACTAAAGTATTGTCCCCAAGTCCCATTTGTCCTTGTCCATAATCGCCTTCAAAATTGGCATTCCAATCTCCATCATATAAAAAACCTTTAGCTCCATGTATAAGGCAATTCCAAAAAATGGCTCTTTGCTCTATCGCTGTCTTAGGTCGATAAAACATATACCTCATATTTGAATTTTCAAGAGTAGCATGGTAAAACAAATGATATACCCACCAGGGTTTCTCTGAGTATATTAATTCGTAATTCTTTGTTTTCTTTTTGAACCTTCTCTAACAATTCTGCAGTGGATAATA
>CAYQTZ010000525.1:0-1970 GCA_964420565.1 uncultured Hyphomicrobiales bacterium | reverse complement strand
CATCTTCAAGTGCTTTAATAAGCTGAATAGCATTTTCTATACATGTCTCCGAAAAATGATAAACCGTTTCCTGGTCTGTCCCCTTTATAAATACGGGAAAGGCAAAAGGCAGGATCATATTAATCGATCGAACCAGATTGCCCTGTTCTGGTTCTCGACGAAATAGTCCATCACCGCCGATAAAGGGATATAAATCACTTTCATTAAACCATACACGTAGATTGGGAATAAAATAAGCACTGTCTACCGAAAGCTTTTGAATCATAGCTAATTCTTTTCCCCTTCCTGACAATAAGCCAACAATAATCTTGTGTACTTTAATATTTTCCTTTCTCAGCAAGGGGCTTAGTGCTCTAAGACGATAACCTTTATGGAGTAAGTCATCAATCAGCAAAACCGGATGGTTGAAAGATCTAATCATTTTGACCTGATTCTCCAGACTCATATAATAACCAAAGGAATCAATTTTAAAATGTTGCATATCCGGTGTAAATATTTTATCAGTATGCAACGACTTTGTTATCGTATTAGGCACGACCATCTTATGTAGAATCTTTCCGAACGGAACACACATTAAAGGTCCCAAACTCCGGATGCTGCTTTGCGCGGTAGAAACTCCATTTTCCCGGCAAACCTTTGCAACAATAGATTGGTTAATTAAATCTATATTAAAGGGGATTAATAAATGCCCGGGATACAATTGGGTCATTGCCTTCAGTAATTTCTTGCGAGCCAGGTGGACGGCTTCAATAATTCTAAAGCTGCGTACAAAAGGTTCTTTTATGAGCGTTTCTATATCTAAACTTATTGTACAGGGCTTTCGTATATCAACCGCCATAATAGAATAAGACTGATGGTTAGCCGGCAATTCTGAAAATCCATAAAGTTCTAATGTTTCCATTAATTCTGAAGAATTGGTCTCCGGAATCATATTTTTAAAAACTGCATAATCATAGTCTTTCTTAAGACAGAAAGTAAGGGCTTCGGTTAAAATGATTTGCCTTAAATTGCTAAACTGTGAAGTATTTTTGGCAGATTCAACGGTATAAATACCATCAATAACAATGGTGCGACCGGTAGCATGATCCCGAATATACTGGGAAACAACATTGTCTTCAAACTCATGATAAAATAGACTGGAACGGACCCAATGAACTGCCGCAAACCCAAACACCTTCTCAGTATTATGCATATCTTTTAAGAGAATAATTCGGGGATTAAGTTTCTTATTAAATTTTCTTAAACTTTCCATTGCTATTTGCTTAATATTTTCTGGAAATACTTCTTCAACCAGCTTTTCCATAACTGACTCTTTCATATGTTCGATAACTTCTACTTTGGTATAAACCTTTTGTAATGTCGATTTATACTGGGGTTCTCTCTGATAAAGGCCAAATTGATAGATGTAGCGCTCAGCAAGAGGATCAACTAAATCGGAAATATCATGATGGTTATCGATATTTTTTCTAATCTGGCTGGAACTTATTTCTTCAAAAGGTGCCTGAAGGTTCAGTTGGATAACTTCTGCTTCAAGCTTACTGATGATTTCCTGATATTTTTTCTGCTGCTTTTCGGAAAGATAAAACGGTTTTCGACTAAACACAATATGAGGAAAATAAACTACAGAAGTACGGTCCTCTGTATTTATATAAGCCGATGCATTTAATAAAACATCGCTTCCGGCGACTATATAAACTTTAGAATGAGGAAATTTTTTTTTGAGCATTTTTAAATCTTCCGGATTAGCAATATTGCTGGGTAAATTTTCTGGATAGAGGTAGACATTCAGTTCATCTGCAATAGACATATTAATCAGGTTTTTACGATATAAATGTGGTTGTGTTCGCTTGGACCAGGAAAATTCATCAACGGAGAGATACACCTCCATATCCATCTTCTCTATCTCTCTTACAATTTCCTTATGACTCAGAGAAAAAGGATCAAATGACCCGGGGAAAAAAGCAATACAT
>CAYQTZ010000524.1:0-1970 GCA_964420565.1 uncultured Hyphomicrobiales bacterium | reverse complement strand
GGTTTCTTCAGTAGAACAATCATTTTTGATTGTTGTTTATTAAGTTGACATGACACTATTATCAATTGTTGATTTTATCGTTAATGATAAAATAATTCAACATAATCTAATTTTCTTTTTGATTTCTTGAAAAAAATTTCTTAAAATGCTTATTCTTTTTGAACAAATTACTTGAGGGAAAATTGGCGGAAGATAATTGCAATGAGATTTTCGGAAAAGAGTATAAATGCTTAGATAAAGGGTTTGTTAGACTTATTGACGTTATGGGCAATGATTCTGCTATTGTTCAGTCAGCACGCGTTTCTTACGGCAAAGGCACTAAATCTGTTCGTCAGGACAGAGAGCTTATCCGATATTTAATGCGCCACCGCCACACATCACCATTCGAAATGGTGGAGTTCAAATTTCACATTAAGCTCCCCATATTCGTTGCCCGCCAGTGGATACGCCACCGTACCGCTAACGTAAACGAATATAGCGGCAGATATTCACAGATGAAAGATGAATTTTATGTGCCGGACAAAGAGCAGGTTCGTCTGCAGAATAAATTCAACCGACAGGGTAGATCTGATGGTGCATTAGATGAAACTGAAACCAGCGGGATAATTGACAAATTGACCGAGATTCAAAATATGCTTTTTTCAGAGTATAATTCATTATTAGAGAAAGATATTGCCCGCGAGCTGGCAAGGATCAATCTGCCGCTATCTACATATACGGAATGGTATTGGAAGATAGATCTGCATAACCTGCTTCACTTTTTGAATCTTAGAATGGACGACCATGCTCAGTACGAAATCAGGGTTTATGCAAACTTAATAAAGGAAATTATTGATACATTCGTCCCTATTACAGTTGAGGCTTTTGAAGATTATGTTATTGGTTCAAGATCTTTTTCTAAGCAGGAATTAGCAGTTTTGAAAGAGCTAATAGCCAAAGAACCGCCCAAAGACGAATTGCTAAAGAAAAATGACTTAGAAGGCCTTGAAGCCAGAGAGTTTAAAGCGAAAATGAAAGTTTTTTTTGATAATATTTAATGTTTTTTTTATAATTTTTGGAGATATTTATGTTTAAAAAATCAATGATCCTGCTTTTTGCATTATTCCTTATCGGATCACAAGCTAACAGCGAAACCGTAGATGAGATTATTGCAAAAAACATCAAAGCACACGGCGGACAGGATAAGTTCGAAAATATGCAATCTTACCAAATGGACATGAAAATGAACGTAATGGGTATGAGTATTCCTACTAAAATGTTTATGAAAAATCCTGACAAAATGAGAATGGAAATGTCTATGATGGGACAAAACATTATTACAGTCCTAAACGGCGATAATGCATGGGTTTCTCAAGCTGGTACTGTTCAGGAGCTCCCACCAGAACAGATTGACCAGGTAAAACAGCAGATGGAAGGTCAGTCTAATTTCTTTGAAAATCAGTTCATCAACTACAAAGAAAAAGGTATAGATATTGAATTACAGGGTACTGAAGAAATTGAGGGCAAGAATTACTTTAAGCTTTTAATTAAAGACGAAACAGATGTCATAATGTACATTAATACTGAAACATATTTAGAGTACAAAATGATCATGAATCAACAAGCAATGGGCAACACTACAGAAATGGAAGTTTACCTGAAAAATAACAAATGGGTAAGTGGCTTGCTGTTTCCACATAAAATCGAAATGTACTCCGATGGCGAGCCTGCCGGCGAAATTCTTCTGGAGAATATAAAAATCAACGAGCAGATAGACGATTCAATGTTTATTCTTACCCAGTAAGAATTACAGAATTTGACTTATAGAAAAAGCCGCTACTCAACATAGCGGCTTTTTTTATTCAATAATTAGAATATAACACTATCACACAGGCTAAGACTATTGGAAAAGTCCAAAAACTGATCCCACCCCGATCCTCCCTTACTGAGACTGTGTGATAGCCCCAAGTCAAGGAAAAAGTTGAGATGTA
>CAYQTZ010000523.1:0-1982 GCA_964420565.1 uncultured Hyphomicrobiales bacterium | reverse complement strand
GGATCAATGCTAGTAAACCTGCCGGATAGGAAATCATATTTTTCAAGACCTTGCATCCCACCTTCCTTTTTAAATTCATCGAATAATCGCATAAGATGCCCACCAGCACGGTAGTTCGAGCTGATTTGAAAATTAAATTACTTGGCTACTTTACAGTCTGATGTTTAAAGCAGACAAAATTTCTGCTTGATCGGTCGAAAGGTGATGAGGTTTCGCATTGATCGTTTCATCTCCAAATTTATAGGTGATATATTGTATCCTATCCAATAAATCAATTGCATGAACCCTCGTCATACCAAGACTCTTTATTGCATCTGATAAGTATTTGATGATCATATAAGCAAGCATTGCAACAAATACATGCCCACGAGTCCTCTTTTCTTTCCGAACATATATAGGTCTTATTTCTTCAATTGTGGTTTTCATCGTTCTGAACGCAAACTCAACATTACTCAAGTCTTTATACCTGCTATGTGCCGTCTCTTTGTCCAAATATTCTTTGGCAACATCTGTTTTAATAACATAGCAACCATCTAATTTGCTCTTATCATCATAATGATCCTCATTTATTTCCATCGTAAATTCTCTCGTACCATCTGTGATCTCTACAAATGATAACAAATCCAGATTTTTCGCCTTTTCGTATATCTTCCTTTTTGCTACTTCATGGCCGGCTTTCTTATGTTCATAAAGATATTGGTTTTTGTCTTTAATATATTGCTGTAATTTAACTATCCTCGCTTGCCTGTTCCTTTCTATCTGATCTGCTATCTGTTGATTGCGCCGCATTATGTACCTGATACCATCTTCTGATTCAACCTCTATAAGTTCATCATCAAACATCGAAAGCTGTATTAATCCATCTTTCATTAGTGTCTCCATTTGCTGTTTGGTGATCGAAGTCAGATAATGCCATTTATATTCATCAGAACTTAGTTCTTCTATCTGCTTTGATTTTATCATCCCTTTATCGCCTACAAAAACTACACGCTCTACACCAAAATTCTTTTTCAATTTATTCAACTGAGACGACACAGTCTTCACATCACTTGTGTTTCCCTTGAACACTTCTATTGTTAGCGGATAGCCCTCGCTATCAAGCATCAGACCAATGACTATCTGCTTCTTGCCTATTTTCTTGTCCCTGTTATATCCATAATCTGCCATCTCATTCTGATCGCCTTCGAAGTACGAAGATGTAACATCATAAAGAAAAATATCCTTGACTTTCTTATCTTTATATCTAAAATCAAATATTTTTTTTTCGATCTTTGATTGATCTTTAGAAAGCCAGTCCAGATTACTATAAAGTGAGTCTTCGTTGAAATCAGTAAGATTGAGCTGCTCTTCTACTGCCTGAATATTTACCCATTCATTAGCAAGATAATTTCTTGATCCCTGGGTAATGACTCTGCCTGCTATTTGAAACAAAGCCATTTTAGCTCTTTTCCCTGAACCGAGAGCTTGATAAATACCAAGTCTTTTAGATATATCAATTACGGTTTTTAATGCACCGAAGGACTTGCCATTGGAAAGCTCAAGGTCCTCGATAGTATTGACTTCATGACCTTTTAGGGTTTTTTCAATTGTAGAAATGACATTTTTGGGTAATTTAGTAAGCACGGCAAGGGTTCTATGTTTAACTTTTTTCCCCTCGCGATAATTTTCCATCATCAGGACAGATTCATAAGATTTTCCGTTTTCGTATTTTCGATAGGTTCTTTGAATGAACATATAGCGACCTAAAAAGTTAACTTACAAATATTACTGTGCTACAAATATAATCAATAAATAATAAATATCAAAATTATTTATCAACATATTATCAACAAAATACTTAGCCACACTATTTTATCAATATTTTCCATAGATAAATGATTTATAACAACTTACTTGATATTTTCTTATATTCTAAAAGGAAGTTGGGTTATAAAAGTATAAGGAATTTATTCTATCAAGAATTTTCTTCTTCCATCCTTACT
>CAYQTZ010000522.1:0-1996 GCA_964420565.1 uncultured Hyphomicrobiales bacterium | reverse complement strand
TGACAGAATACGATTGGCTGCATCTTCATCACGAAGATTTTACTGGTCAATATGGTAAATTCTGGGCAAATTACCAGAATGCTCCATGGTATATAGAGTTAGTTGCAATAAATGAATCCATGGCAAGGAAGCTTGGCTTTAGCAAAGTCAGCGATCTGAAGATGACCGTAGCTTTGAAAATCAGAGAATATGTGGCTGGCGGCGGCTTTTTATTTGCAATGTGCTCGGCTACAGATTCTTTCGATATAGCTATGGCTACTCAGAATGTGGACATTTGCGGACCCATGTTCGACGGCGATCCTGCTGACCCGAATGCCAACAGCAAATTAGACTATTCTGAAACTTTTGCTTTCAAGGATTTTAAGCTGATAATGGACCCTTATGTATATGAGTTTTCTGATATTGACATACAACCAGCAGAAATAGGCAATCCCGAAATGGATTACTTTACGCTTTTCGATTTCTCTGCAAAATATGACCCTGTTCCTACAATGCTTACGCAATCCCATGTAAATGTAATGAAGGGTTTTATGGGACAGACAACAGGCTTTCATAAACACTTAATTAAAGAATCTGTTACAATTTTAGCTGAGAAAGAAGGTGCAGAGCAGGCGAGATATATTCATGGAAATATCGGCAGGGGCTTCTTTACATGGTACGGTGGGCACGACCCGGAGGATTATAGACATTATATAGGCGATCCTCCCACAGAGCTTTCCCTGCATAAAAATTCACCGGGTTACAGATTGATACTTAATAATGTACTCTTCCCGGCAGCTAAAAAGAAAAAACAAAAAACATAAGAATTATTTCTCTTATTTGATATACTAATTTGATATGATGGCTTGTTGTGGTATATTTGTTGATAGATAAATTAATTGAAAAATTTAAATAAATGACAATAAGAATGAATAAGTATTTAATCCTGATAATATTACTGCTCGGTTTTTCCGAGTCATACTCCCAAGTCAATGTATCGGTTGGAGATACTACAATTCCACAAGGCGACATCTACGATATACCTGTAAATGTCATCATCCCGGAAGCAATCTATTCGGACATAGAGTCCTGCTCCATAAAATTTGTTTATGATGCCAGGATCATTAATATTCAAGATGTAACAGCAGGAGCCGGCTATCTAATGCAATGCGAGAAACCAACATTCATCAATAATTATGACGACCTTCAGCTGTCAATACTTTCTATTTCCTGTAACGATTGTCAGTTAATTAACGATGGCTTACTTTGCACTATCAGTATTCAGGGACTTGTTGGTCCCGATTCTTTAACATCGTTTGCTACTGTTGAAATGTCAATAAACGGAGAAATAGTAGAAGATTTGCAAAGCTTACCTACAACGATAAAAGTTCCCGGCACTATCATTAGTCAGGAATTTCCTGAAGGTATAGGCATTAATTTCCCCAATCCATGCCATTATACTACAGTATTCCCTTTTAATATTAATAAAATCAGCAAAGTACATTTTGAAATATATAATGCTTCTGGAAGATTGCTGCTTTCTTCTAACGATCCTAATCCCGATATCTTTTCAGTTTATTTTATTTCGAAAAATGGTGTAGAGTATATACCGGATATGGACTCTGAATTGAATCAGGGGAGTTACTTTCTGCGGCTGTATTTTTCGGACTATGAAATATCTTCAGGCTTATATTATTTAAAGATGAAAACAAAAAACGGTACCTATAACGTCAGTTTTATGATAATCAGATAGAAATTAATGAAACTAATACATACTTACATATTGCTGGTATTTCTTTTCTCTGGCGGTGTTTTGTTATCTCAAAATGAATCTGCCGTCAGCTCAGTAAATCAATTAGCACTAAAAAATACTGAGGGCAAGGAATTTTGGCTTTGTTTCCCCCAGAATTATGCAGACCAGAAGAACAAGAATAAATCTAATACCTTGAATCTGGAACTTTTTATTACGGGCAACAAAGATGCAAATGTCAAAGTACAAATTGAGGGAATAAATTTT
>CAYQTZ010000521.1:0-2000 GCA_964420565.1 uncultured Hyphomicrobiales bacterium | reverse complement strand
CAACTCAAGCCTTTTTCAATTTATCCCCAAACTTTGGGACGATATCAAAATATTACTCGCAATGACCACAGGGTCAAAGTTGAGAGCAATTCTAAATATATGTTCAGCACAAGTTGACCATCGATTATTTGAAATCATACCAAAAGAGGATTCATACTCAAAAGAATTAGGAATATTCCTAAATACAGGGATTAGCTTCTTATTTCGGGAGTTAGTTGGCAGGGCAAACCTCGGCGATGGTGCTTTGGAAACTGAAGGGATCGATTGGAAGAGGATGCTGGTTCCAAAGAAAGAGGCATTAGACGAATTAAAAGATGTTGATCAATATTTTGAAAAAATCTGCAGAAGGAAAATATACGATATAAAAAAAGAGGCATCAAGAAAAGACCGGATAGATTTTGAAAAAGCTGTATTGAAGAAAATGGGACTTAATAAGGATATGGCCAAGCCAATACTCGAGAGCGTATCCGAGTTAGTAAAAGAACGATATACACTTCCTAAAATGAGGAGTCTTCGCAAGAAATATAGAGTACAGCATGATTATGAAAAACTTCAGGATGATGTAGTGGAAGAGGTGCTGGGTGGTTCGGTTAAGAGGTTTCCGGAAAGTTTTGTAAAGGGATGGGACAGGGTGGAATGTGAAGAAATTTCTATACCAGCGCAGAAGCTTTTTCTGGGTGAAAAATTCTTTGGTAAACAGGAAATATGTGATGATGAAGGAGAGCATATATTAGAATTGGCTAATGAAGATAAAGCAAAATATATTGTATATGCGAAGAAAAAAGACGAATATGTTGTAAAAGTTCCTAAAAATCCTATAATTGTTACAAAGGCCGTGAAGGATTACGAGATTTATCTTAAAGAAATTAGTAATCATATTTATACCGCTGTTATGGAGAAATGTGGAGACCATACAGTGGCAGAGGACCTTACAAGGAAGGTTTTTGAAGATTTCGGGTTGCCTACTTAAAGAAGATATAGGAATAAATTGCTTACTGTTCAATGAACAAAGAACAAATAAAAGAACAAGTAAAGCTATCCTTCACAGGATTAAGTGCAGACAAAGGAATTTTAGATATTGACGATTTGTCAAAGGCATTGATTGGATGGAACAACTATTGGCAAATAACTTACTCTATTTATTTGAGCAAAAAATTATCATCAAAGCCTTTAGATGTGGATATTCGACCAAAAATACAAATTAGAGGATTCGAAAATAAGTCATTCGATATTTGGACTGAGATTATACTACCAATAGCTTTGATGGCAGGATATGACGTTATTAAGAAACTTTGGAAGTGGCGTAGATCTTTGACAGAAACTCATATTAAGAGCAAAAAAGAGTTTTATACAAAAGAGGACGCAATCAAATCCCTTAGAAAGATAGCAGTAAAGTTTGAAATCGAATATACAACTTCAATGGAAGCAACCAAGGTTATAGATATAGTTGATGATTCGTTGAACGACATATCGGAACCAATAGATCGATCAGCTAAAGAAATTATTATAAGAAGTCCACAAGTTAAAACAAGTTTGAAATTGACCAGTTCAGATAAAAGGGCTTTAAGAAGTGGATATTATATTGATCCAAGCTTGACATCGAAAGGTTTTACCAAGTTTGCAGTAAAATTTATTAGGATTCATACACAAACAGGTAAGGCAATAGTTACTTTCGATAAGCCTTCAGGTATTCATCAAATGGGGCATGAGTATTCACAAATAATAGATCCATATGTTCGTGAGCCACGAAACATATATACAAAAGCTCTATACGAAGGCAGTTCTTTGGAGGTCTGGGGAAGAATGGTAAGAAGTAAGAGGAACAATAAGTTTCTGCGGTGGGAAATTACAGCTAATCTTCCTAAAGAAGATATTCCTCCATTTTTTGAGGAACTTTTCACATTTTAATTTCATAAAGAATAAATTTATTAGATTCTAATGTTGCTAATTATACGGTGAAATTAACCTAATTAATATTATCGAGGTGTAGTTTTAAAATT
>CAYQTZ010000520.1:0-2001 GCA_964420565.1 uncultured Hyphomicrobiales bacterium | reverse complement strand
TTGTTATATATTGGGTCGTATTGCATAATATTATAACCCTGATCTTTTAATACTTTTGATATTACAGGTCCTGACCCTGAACCATAATCAAGTCCCGGATCATCAGAAGCAAAATCTTCTAATACTTTTGTTGTAATAGGCGAAACAAATGCTTGATATTTTTTATCAAAAACATCATTATTATGTTCATCATATCTTTGTTTTTCTTTAATAATATCCGGTATATACTTTTTTGCTTTGAAAATCCCAAGACAGTTGCTGCAAATATAATAGATATCCTTGTAAAAAATACTTCCTTTTTCTTTACAAAGTGGACAAGACCCTGTGTCTGTGTTTTGCTCAATACACATAATTAATATTGCTTTAATACATATAATAACTTTTACAAATCTTTGAAATAAATCGACATTCATCAAAAATATTTATGGTGAAAGCTATTGTCCGTCGTATAATAATTTAGATTTATTTGTTTAAAGTAAACTCCCAGATACAGTAATAATCATCATCTGTGATCTCAGGTGGACACGATAAACATTTGGTTTCTATCCTCCAATCAATTGTTTTAGCAAAATATGAGTATTCCACAATGCCAACAGATTTGCAGGGAAAATCAGGCAAACCCTTTCTGCGACGTGCCTGCTGCACACGACAGGTTTTTGTGTAGTATCTGATTGTATTGCCGTCAACTATTTCTACTCTATCTTCATTTAATGTAGAATAAAGGCGGAATTTGAGCGATTTTGCTAATCCTTCTAGACCTGAGTTCTCCCCAAGTTCTAAAAATTTGATGAGCCGTTTTGCTTCTACTACAGTAAATCGTCGCCATGCTTCCCTATCCATGTCTATAGCCATATCCATATTATACGCCTCCTCAATCGCTAAAAACCAGCAGCCATCGTGTGCTAACCAATTCTTGGCATAGATGTTAAGCATTTCGATCAACTCTTCTCGGCTTAAGTCCTGAATACTATTAATGTCTTTCATGGTCCTTTTATCTTTAAATTTGACAACTGAATTATTATCTATAGCATATAAGATCAATAAATATTTTTGATTTATCAACGTAAAGCGTTTTAGAGATATTGTAATTATTAAAAATATAAGAAAATTACATAATCAAAATAGTTTTACAAATCAGAACTAAAAAACAAATATCAAGCCGCAAAAGGATAAGCTTGCTTAATGATTTTTTCAAAAAGTACATAATTTTTACTATATTTCATTAAACCAGATTAATCTCGTTTGTCTCTTCGGGATAATGAACTATAGTAAAAAGCCCTTTTTTCCTGAACTCTGCGCAAACCATCTGTGCATATTTCAGAGAATAAAAAGATTCAACAGAAAAAGCCGTGCCGCCTGCAGTTCTAATTTTTTCGGATTCAGGAGAAACAGATTTAATAACGTCCTCGTGGTTTGGGTTTTGCGGTACAATAATAACGTGATACATTTCGCGTTTTTTCTCTTTGTCCAGATATGTGTCTATTAGCCCCAAAAGCTCTGAGATAATAAGCTCTTCCTGAGATGTTACAACGTCATCTATAGCAATGAGTTTTTTCATTAGATCCTGAAGTTGTCCTGCCTGCTCATCAGGAGGATCTTGCGAAAGATATTCTGAGAGCATATTCCTGAGTCTGATGTAAGGATTATCATTGCTGTCGCTTATTTCTTTGTTGAGTTTATCCGGCGAGTAAGTGATATTCCATTCGTCAGCAAACATCTGAATTAACTCTTTCTCTTTATCATCCAAATTTTCGTCTATCATAGCAAGCTGATGCAAAAGATTGATTATCAACTCAGCTTTATGTGGCTTAAAGAATTTTTTCAGCAAATAGTCTGCTTCCTGTTTCTCTAAATTTAATGCCTGCTTGACTAAAACCCAGAAACTTAGCCCCTGTTTTCTTTTAACCCAAAACCCAGTGCTTATTAGCAGAAACACGGAAGTCTCGGCAATGATGATTGTGGTGTCAAGTATGCTGGAGTAATCTTGTTCCATAATATAAT
>CAYQTZ010000519.1:0-2010 GCA_964420565.1 uncultured Hyphomicrobiales bacterium | reverse complement strand
GTGTTAGGTTCTGCAGTCAATCCAGTGCTACGCGAAGGAAATTATGACCGCAGACCCGCAGCAGCAGTTAAAAGATTCGCACAGAAATTTCCACATAAAATGATGAAACCCTGGCCAGAATCCGGCTCTAAAGCACGCGTAGCTCACATGAGCGAAAAAGATTTCTTCGAAAGTGAAAAATCAACTACTATAGATCAACCATGCAAAGTTAAAATTGAATTTGAGAATAATAAAGCAGAGAAAAAAGTTCTTAAAGAAAATCTTGCTTTGCTCGCAGGCGAAGTAATTGATTCATCAGTAATGAACGTTGCTGCACTCCGCAAATTTTATGCAGAGCAGATAGAAGAAGCCAAAAAGGACGATGTTCTGCTATCTTTACACTTAAAAGCAACTATGATGAAAGTCTCTGATCCAATTATGTTTGGTCACGCTGTTTCCGTTTACTATAAAGATGCTTTGGAAAAACACGCACAAACACTAAAAGAAATTGGCGCCAACGTAAACAACGGGCTACAGGACGTATATGACAAGCTCGATAAGCTTCCTCAGGAAAAAAGAGCTGAAATTGAAGCGGACATTAAGAAAGTTTACGCAAAACAGCCCGACCTCGCAATGGTAGATTCACGCAAAGGAATTACAAATCTACATGTACCAAATAACATAATAGTTGATGCCTCAATGCCTAATGTAATTCGCGATGGTGGCAAAATGTGGAACAAAAATGACGAATTACAAGATTGCATTGCTATGGTGCCCGATCGCTGCTATGCTACTATGTATAGCGTAATACTCGAAGATGCCAAAGAAAAGGGGCAATTTGATCCCGCCACTATGGGTAACGTTGCCAACGTTGGTCTGATGGCTAAGAAAGCTGAAGAATACGGCTCTCACGATAAAACATTCGAAGCTCCTGATAATGGTTTCATCAGAGTAATTGACGACAGCGGCAAAATACTATTAGAGCAAAGTGTAGAAAAAGGTGACATCTTCAGAATGTGCCAGGCAAAAGATGAAGCTATTAAAGATTGGGTGAAACTTGCAGTTAACCGCGCCAAATCTTCAGGCTCTCCTGCTATTTTCTGGCTTGATAAAAATAGAGGACACGATAGCGAAATCATCAAAAAAGTAGAGCAATATCTGCCTGAATACAATACCAAGGGCATTGACATACGCATTATGAAGCCGCAAGATGCAATGAAATTTACACTGAAAAGAGTCCGCAAAGGCGAAGATACAATATCTGTAACTGGTAACGTGCTTCGTGATTATCTGACCGATCTTTTTCCTATACTCGAACTTGGCACAAGCGCCCGAGTGCTGTCTATTGTCCCATTACTGAATGGAGGTGGCTTATTCGAAACCGGTGCAGGCGGCTCCGCTCCCAAACACGTACAGCAATTGCTCAAAGAAGGACATCTTCGCTGGGATTCGTTGGGAGAGTATTGTGCTTTAGTGCCATCATTTGAGATGATAGCTGATAAATACAACAACGAAAAAGCTAAAGTACTTGCCGAAACATTAGATAAAGCAGTAGGTATGTATTTAGAAAACTGGAAACTCCCCTCTCGAAAAGTTAACGAAATTGACAACAGAGGCAGTTCATTTTATTTAACTATGTATTGGACAAAGACATTAGCCGAACAGACCAAAGACAATGAACTCGCCGAACGATTTGCCAAGCCGGCTAAAGAATTAGCAGAGAATGAGCAGAAGATAAACAAAGAGCTACTTGACGCACAGGGAAGTCCTGCCGATCTCGGTGGTTATTATCTACCCGATGACGAAAAGACAATTAAAGTAATGCGCCCAAGCCCGACTTTCAATGCAATAATAGATGCTTTATAATTATTTCTTAATATTATTACTTCAATATCTAAATTCAACCGATGTCTTCAAAAACATCGGTTGAATCAGATATTAAGACCATTGCAAAAGTCCAAAAATGATACCACCCCGACCCTTCCTTACGAGTCCCGACAGGTCGGGATCTGACGATAAGGGAGGGAGTAA